>DAOVLS010000058.1 GCA_030631125.1 Planctomycetales bacterium | reverse complement strand
GGGCCGGCATAAGGACCACTGCCGTATCAAGGACGTAATTCCGGGCAGCCAGGGCGGGGGATTCCTCGGCAAGACGATCCTGTGGCAATGCCCCGCCGCCGAACTGCCCAAAGATTTCCCCGAAGCCTACCGCCCCGGAGACGTGATTATCGACGGACGACCCGGCGCGAAATACAAGTACATGATTCAATCATACAGCGGCAAGTGAGGGCATAGACCCTTATACCATATTTCGTTGAATGTAATGAAAGTTTCGGTGATCATTCCGGCGGCAGGGGCGTCAAAACGCTTCGGTAAGAAGACCAAGAAAATCTTCGAGCGGATTAAGGGTCAGCCGATCTTTATCCGCGCGATAGAGTTGTTCGTCAATCGCAAGGACGTCTGCGAAGTGCAGTTGGTCGTAGCCGAAGACGACAAAGAAGAAATGCGGACCCGCTACGCCGCCAATATCGGATTCATGGGCGTCAAACTCGTCGTCGGAGGCGATACGCGAACCGAATCAGTAAGCAACGCACTGGCGAGGGTGTCGGATGAAACGGAATATATTTGCATTCACGACGCAGCCAGGCCTTGCGTATCGCAGTTGTGGATAGACGATGTTTTCGCCGCAGCGGAGAAATTTGGCTCGGCCATTCTGGCCTATCCGCTCCACGGTACGCTCAAGAAGGTTTCGCCGGACAATAAAATCGATAAAACCTTATCTCGTGATGGTTTATGGGAAGCGCAGACGCCGCAGGTCTTTCGCAAGGACATACTCGAACGGGCCTACCAGAGCGCGACGGACCAGGCCGACGACGACGCCGCCCTGGTCGAGGCGATCGGCGAGTCGGTAGCCGTCGTAACCGGCGACCCGCGAAATGTGAAGATTACAAGACGGTCCGACCTGGCGCTGGCGTCGGCGGTGGTCGATTCGCTGCCGAAGCCTAAACTCGCCGCGCCCGCCGGGCCGTTCGATGAAGCGCAATGGTAAGAATTGCGGATTGCGGACTTGTCACGGCGAAGCCTTGGCGAAGCCGGATTGCGGATTTTCAAAAAGAATTCAATATAGTGGAAGAAGGAGTCAGAAATGGTAACTGTTAGAAACATCGTATTGGCGGCGGCGTTTGTGGTTTTTGCGGCTGGTTGCGATAGTCCTCCGGCCGGTCCTAAAACGGCCGACGGAAAGGCGGTCGAGACCGTCGCGGTCAATCCGTCCGATGCCGCCGAGATCGCCGCGGTAAGCGACCTTCAAGTCGCAACCGCCGCTTACAAACAGGCACTCAAGGTCCTCCATGCCTATTACGTCAAAACAGGCACTTACCACAAGCAGGTCTGGACGGAAAAGGAACTGGCCAATCTTCTCGGCGCTCAGACGTTCACGTTCGAGGGCGCCGGCGATCCGGGCACTCCGCCGAGCGAGTCGGTGGTCGATATTAACGAAGCCGCCGCCGTCGAAGCGGTTCTGGCCGGACGACGAAACTGGCAGCGCTGCGTGGAGAAACTTTCCCGATTCTACAGCCAAAAGGGGCTGAACTTCAAACTGGCGCTGGCCAAAAACATCCAGGCGCGGTTCGACCCGATCCATACCTACGCCTACTTCATGCACGCCGAGGTCCCCCCGGCCGACCTGGAACCCACCGAAGTAATCCCCGCCGCCGATACGCTGTTCGCCGAGGCGATGAAACTCCACAAGCGAGGCAAAATGCTGCCGGGCGTTACCGACTACTCCAAGCAGCGACAGGCCTTGGGGAAATTCCGCCAACTCGTCGAGAAATATCCGTCCAGCACGAAGATCGTACAAAGCGCATACTACATCGGCGAAATTTATAAGGAATACTTCAAGGAAAACCTCCGTGCGCTGGCGTGGTACGAGCGAGCCTGGCAGTGGGACAAGCACATCATGCTGCCGGCGAGGTCGCAGGCGGCGTTCATTTACGATTTCCGCCTGGGACGGAAAGAAAAAGCGATTGCACTGTACCAGGAGGTGATAAAGCACGAGCAATTCGACTGGAACCGCGTCAGATACGCAAAACAGCGGATAAAGGAACTGGCGGAGGCGCAAGAATAACCGAACGTCCATCTCTAATAACAGCGCCGAACGGCAAGCCGATACGCGCATTGGCTCGCCGTTCGGCGCTGTTTACCACAAACCGTTCGGCGCTGTCATAAAAAGAAGAACCAAAAAATATCTGAATTTTCAGAACACTCCGGTCCGATGTACGTTTATAATGAATGGGGCGACGCAGGGAGAGTTTGTCTTCTGCGCGGAGATTTTATCGTAGCACGGGCGGGACGCCCATGCTACAGGGAGAACGATTATGTTTTCCATACCGAAAAGGGCGTTATTGGCGATTTTGACAGTCGTTGTTGCGATTACCTCTGTTCCGGCGATGGCGGCGTTTGACAATCCCAAGGCCAAGAAACCTCCGCGCGCCAAGCCTCACCGCCGCAGCGCGGGCGAATCGCTCCCGCCGCTGCCGCTACCGGCGACGCCGCTCCGCCGCTCCGAACGCAAACGCCAACCCGCCCCGCCGGCGCTGATCGGAATGGTAACATTCACCGGCTCGCAGTTCGTAATCAAGGACGGCAAGCGAGTTCGGGCCGAGCGGTTCCCCACCACGCAGATCGACGTCGAACGCCTGACCAATTACGCCAATCACCGACTCGGCATCCGCTACCGCTACGTCGCTACCACGCTGAAGAGTTTTTCGTGGGACCCCGTCGAGTTGCCGCTGCTGTACATCACCGGGTGGACGCCCATGCCGAGACTCTCCGACGAGGCCATCGCCGGACTCCGCCGATACATCTACGACGGCGGAACGCTCATCGTGCACGCGCAGTGCGGAAGGGCCGAATTCACCGACACCGCCAGGCGGGAGATCGCCCGGCTGTTCCCAAACCGGCAACTTGCGCCCGTCGATTCCGATTCGCCGCTGTTCCGTAGTTACTTTCGCATAACCACGATGAAGGTCCGCAAGGGCGCCGAACCGTTCGAGTCGATGAAACCCTACCTCGAAGCCGTCTATGTCGGATGCAGGCCGGCGATTATCTTCTCGCCCATCGACCTGAACTGCGGATGGGACGTGGTCCGCCACCCGATCAAAGGCGGAATCCTCTACCATCAGGACGACGCGCTGGCGCTCGGCGTCAACATCATCACCGCCACGCTGGCGAACCTGAAGTACGCCCGCGCATTCGCCACCGAAAAGGTCTATCACCAGCAGAGCGAAAAAACTCGCGATGAACTGGTCATAGGTCAGATCGTCCACAACGGCGACTGGGACCCGACGCCGCACGCGCTGCCGAACCTGCTGAAATACATCACTGCCAATACGACGCTGAACGTCCAGTTCAAGCGGGCCGAGGTCAGCCTCGCCGACGAAACCGCCTTCGACCACGTAGCCCTCTATATGACCGGGCTGCGGGATTTCAAGTTCAGCCAGGCCGAGGTCGCCCGCCTGCGGACGTATCTTGCCAGCGGCGGGGTGCTCGTAGCCGACGCCGCAGCGGGGCGAAAAGCATTCGACACCGCTTTCAGGCGCGAACTCAAGCGCGTCCTGCCCAAAGCCGAACTCAAACCCATCGGCCTTGCCAGCCCGCTGTACCAGGCGCCGTTCAAGGTCCGCACCACCGATTACACCGACGCCGCCAAAGCCGCCAGGCCCTCCCTCAACGCACCGGCAATGCTGGGCGTCTATATCGAAGGCTCGCTGGCGGTAATCTATTCGCCCTATTCCCTCTCCAACGGATGGGAGCAAATCCCCTACGCCTACAACATCGGCTACGCCGACGACGACGCCCTCCGCCTGGGAGTCAACATCTTCGCCTACGCGGTTACGCATTGACCGGAGGACCGGAATACCGGAGGACCGGATTACCGAGGAAACCGTTCCGGTTTCTCCATATCTACTTTTACCTTCGCCGCCACCTAATCACCGCCAGCCCGCCGAAGGCCAACAGCAACAGTGTGGCGGGTTCGGGAACCGCCCAAGGATCATAGAACACAATGCCTCTCCCGGCATCGTCGAAGAAATCGTAAATACCCGCTTGGATTTCGGCTTCGTCGATCATTCCCCACCAGACGTAACGTGCGTCAACGTTGCCCTTATCTTCGGGATCAAATAAGTTTGTGAATGAGGCTGCGTTGAACACGTTGTATTCGTCATTGGCAAAAATCCATGTTGGATTGTCAGGGTCAAAACTTAATACGGGGGCTTCAACCCCAAAAGATGAATAATGTGCATCTACTATGTAAATGCCATCACCCCGGTTGTTGATAATATGGTCTCCCATCATTGTCATATCGAGGCTACTATAGTACAGGTATACACCCGCCCCATTGCCCGCTGTCGAATTTCCCGAAACGGTGTTGTTAGACAACGAAGTTCCGTTACTTTCATAAATGAATATGCCGCCGCCGTGTCCACCTTGGTCCCCAACGCGCAATCCAGTGTTGTCCTCAATTAAATTTCCCGATATATACGCCCCGTCGCTTCTACTCAAATATAACCCTGCGCCATCGTAGTCGGCGGTGTTTCCGGTGATATCATTGTTCAGCACTTGTGCGTTATCAGAATCCCATATTCTTAAGCCACCACATGACCCGGCAACGGTGTTGTTGCTGATATCGTTGGCCTGAACTGTAGCATGGTCTGAATCGCGAATGCAGATTCCTCCACATGTGGACGTGTTATCGCTAACTGTATTATTACTTATCAGAATACAGTTGCTGTCACGAAGGTTAATCCCCCCTCCATGATGGCCATATGCACCGGATGGGGTGTCATAATATGCCTGGTTGTGCTGTATCGCGCTGTTGACAATCTTGAGGCCATGAGCGTACCTGCCATAAATTCCGCTAGTCAGATTATGTTTAATAGAAACACTTGAAATATACGGCGAGGAGGAGTCAATATTCAGAGTACCTAGACCAACAGAGCCTCCGTATTCTATTATTGCGTGCTCAATTATTGACCCACTCAAATACACTCCCGAACCATCATATGTTGCATCAACCGCCTGATCGCCAAAGCCGATGTGTCCCCAGCGATCCTCAATTGTATTGGCTGTGAAGCAAATTGGTTCAGCTTCCGTACCGCGGGCAATCAGTTGCCCCGAAGTTACCGTCAACGCTGTCTGAGGGTCGAAGCGAACCTCTACACCGGGGTCAATGCTCAACGTAGCGCCACTGGTCACCAGGATGCTTTGGGTGGCGATATAAGGACCATCGGTAGCCGTCCAGTGGGTATCGACGGTTATTATGCCTCCGACGCTCGTGTCTGCGGATGCAGACTGTCCAAAGATCGCCACAACAGCCAATGCGACCAGGACACAGCCATACAGATTTTTTTCGTTTGCTCTCATCGTTCTACTCCTTTCTGAAAAGGGTTTCCGACGCCGGACACCGCGCCCGGCGAAACAGTCCTCCGTTGAGGTACGGTCAAGTACTAAAATCGAGCGAATCCATATCGGTTTCCCCTTTTTTAAAAAGGGAGCCGCCGATTACTATCCTGCTGGAAGGCCTGCGACGGCCTACGCACAAGGGTTCACCGACGAACTCCCATTCGGGAGTCCGCCCAGCGCTTGCCTTGTGCGTTAGAAAATGTCGCAGTTTTCCAGCAGCACAAACGCTTGGTCAGACCAAGATCAAATTGTCATTGGGTACGCTTGCCCACTATCGTCCGCAAACGAATAGAGCAAAAGGGCACGCCTACCCAACGGCCATATTCTACACGACAATCCCGAAACTGTCAACTAGCAATTTGCCTAATGTGCCGGTGGCAAATGCGGGTAAGGTGAGATAAAATAACAGGATAACATCAGGACGGCGGCCTGCAACCGCCAAGCGGCTGATTGGCGGCAGGTGCGTTACCTGCCTTTCTCACCCGCCCCTGCCTGCCTGCGGCAGGCAGGCAGGCCTTATGAAAGGTAGAAAAATGCCAACAGACAGCGCACCTACGCCACCCCGCGAGATTTTACAGAAGGTTGACGAATTACTTTTTCAGCATCCTCACGCCCTCGACCACTTCCGCCTGATGCAGGCCGAAGCCGAGCATATCCAATTTCCCGATGGCTTCGGTCCTGATGAGGACTTTGCGGGCAAAACCGAGGATGAGGTCTATGAGATAATGGACCAAGCCGACAACAGAAAGTATGTGCCCTACACGCCTGGTGAGCCGTTTATTCTTCCGAACGGCAAAATAGTCGAGCCGCCGCTGCCGCTGAAATACGCGTGGCTTGCCGCCATCCATGATCTCTACCTGGTGAACGCGACACAGATACTTACCCCCGGCAAATACCGGCACAGTTTGATGATTCAATGCCAGTTATGCCCTTGGGACGATGAACAGATAGGTGATATGCAGGTATTCCTCAACAGCGTTGAAGCCGACTTGCTGGCCAACGCGCCCGGGCAGCCGGCACATTGGTACGCCGTACCGGTTGCACTCGGTGTGTCTGCGGTGCTGATCGCTGTGTTCGAGGTTCTGGTCTACGGACCTTGGAACTGGTTGAGGAACCACCCCAGTAGCTTAGGAATCCAGATAGGTATCGATGTTGTGATCCTCTTTTTCTTTCTGGGGTTGTTCAACCCTAAGTTGAGGAAGTATTGGCCCACGATCCTTATTCCTTTCGCAGTTCTTGTGGCCTCCCTGATTGGTTAGGCAAGTGCCGTGTCCGCTATTTTGTCAATGCCATAGCGCCGGCGCGGACGAAATCGGATAATCCGCGGAATCCCTTTTGTTTGGCGGCTGCTTCTATAACGGCTCTTTCTTCCGGCGTCAGACGAACGTTGACCTGTTCACTCCGCAGGCCTGAACTGGCGGGGACGGGCGGAGTTTCTCTGCGTTCCAACATGGTGGCCACCGCTGCGACCAAGGCGTCGCGGGTGTTTTTGACGCATCTTGCGACCGTTTTCCCGTCGGCAAAAACAGTCGATAATTCCAGCCCGTGGCCGAACCATTCGCCGTCCTCATATGTCAGGACAATCTGATACTTCTCGGCCAGTTTCTTCGCCCTGGCCATAACGGACGCGGCGAACGGACGATTGACGGCTTTAGAGTTTTTTGATTTTGCTGACATCGTTGAACCTCTTTTCGCTTGGCACGATATTAGTATAGCACAGGCTATACAGAACGCAGGAGAAATTTTCACAGGGATTCCGGCGGGTGGTTTGGGTAAGGGTTGTTGAAGGCGCCACCCAGCCTGTGCTACTATTCCGGCATGACCAAGCGGGATGTTGTTATTGACGCGTTGGAATTTCGCCGGCCTGCGTATGTGCCCTGGCAGATCGACCTGACAATCGAATGCGCCGAGCATCTTAAAGAGCACCTGGGCGGCGAAGACCTCTGCGGCTTTCTCGACAACCACTTCATCAGCGTCGCGCCGGGCATCCACGATTTCGCCAAAGTGGACGAAAACCGCGTCCGCGACCACTACGGCGTTACCTGGGACCGCTCGGTCGATAAGGACATCGGCGTCCCAGAAGACTGGCCGTTGAAAGAGCCGACACTTGCCGGTTACGAATTCCCCGACCCCGACGATCCGAAATGGTACGCCGGCCTGGCAGAGCGAATCGTCGCCGCACCTGACCGCTTCAGCCGCTTCGCCATCGGCTTCAGCCTCTACGAGCGGGCATGGACTCTCCGCGGCATGGAAAATCTCCTGATGGACATGATCGAGCGCCCGGCGTTCGTCGAGGAGTTGTTCGACGCCATCTGCGAGCATAACCTGGCCCTGATCCGCCACGGCCTCGAACTTGGCGTCGATTGCATCCACTTCGGCGACGATTACGGCTCACAGGTCGGGCTGATAATGGGCCCGAATTTCTGGCGGCGGTTCATCAGGCCTCGCCTCGCGCGGATGTACGCCGCCGTCCGCGACGCCGGCAAATACGTTTCCCAGCACTCCTGCGGGAAGGTCCAGGAACTCTTCGACGACCTGGCCGAGATGGGTCTGAACATGTTCAACCCATTCCAGCCGGAAGTGATGGACGTCTTCGATTGCATGAAACGCTACCACGGCAAACTCGCCTTCCACGGCGGCTTGAGCATCCAGAAGACACTGCCATTCGGCAGCATCGAGGAAGTTCGCGAGTTGACGGTCCGCCTCATCGAGGCCGGGGCGAACGGCGGATACGTCTTCGCCCCCTCCCACGCCGTCCCCGGCGACGTCCCGCCGGAAAACCTCGCCGCGATGATGGAAGTGCTCAAGGCCCAGCCTGGCTTATAGGGCGCTATAAAAAAACTTTCACTTCAACTTGACATCCTGTCGGGCCGATGTTATTATGAACGTAGGTTCATAACGAGACAGCGATGCCCAGGCCCAGATTACAACGGATAGTGTCAGGTCAGCCGGTCGTAACGGTGTATAAACCGGCCGGTGTGCCCGTCGGCGCTCTTCAGTGGGTCAACCTTACTCTGGATGAGTTCGAGGCGATTCGCTTGATAGATAATGATGGTTTGGACCAGGAGGCCGCTGCGGCGCAAATGGGCGTTTCGCGTCCGACCGTAACGCGGATCCTGGCGTCGGCCCGGAGTAAAATCGCCCGGTTCCTCACGCAGGGCCAGGCCCTGATAATCCAGGGCGGCCCGGTTATGCCTGCGGCGGTCAGAGGCGGACCGGGCAGGGGTCGAGGGTTTGGTCGTGGTCGCGGCCGCGGTGGACGGGGCCGGGGAAGAGGAAGAATGGGAATATGAAAACCTTTTTCGATTGCATTCCGTGTTTTGTTCGCCAGTCGCTGGACTCGGTTCGGATGACAACGCCCGACGAGGCGGTCCACGAGCGGCTGCTTCGTGAAGTCCTGCGAGTTCTGGCTGATATGGACATGCGCCAGTCGCCGCCCGCGACGGCCAAGCGTATCCACCGGCTCATTCGAGAGATGACCGGCCAGGCCGACCCGTACCGCGCCGTCAAGGAGCGGTTCAATCGGCTGGCTATGGATGTTTATCCGGAACTCAAGGCGAAAGTTGAACGCTCGGCCAGCCCGCTCGAAACGGCTGTTCGTCTGGCGATTGCGGGAAATGTCATAGATTCGGGCGTGAACCATCACCTGAGAGACGAACAGGTTCACGAGGCTATCGACCATGCCCTGGATGCGCCGTTCGAGGCGGATTTGGAGGCATTTGACGAAGAGACTTCGAGTGCAGGCAATATCCTCTATCTTGCCGACAACGCGGGCGAGATCGTCTTTGACCGCCTGCTGATAGAGCAGTTGCCGGCCGAAAAGGTAACGGTCGCGGTCAAGGGTTCGCCCATCATAAACGACGCCACAATGGAAGACGCCGAAGCGGCCGGCCTGACCGAACTGGTGGAAGTCATCGATAACGGTTCGGACGCGCCGGGTACGATACTTGAAGATTGCAGCGATGCTTTTCGCCGGCGTTTCGACGAGGCGGGTATCGTTATCGCCAAGGGACAGGGCAACTACGAAACGCTCAGCGATGTCGATAAGGACATTTTTTTCATTCTCAAGGCCAAGTGTCCGGTGATCGCCAGAGACCTTGATTGTCAGGTTGGCAGTCTGGTTTTGCGAAGATCGGATCACGCCGAAGCGTTTACAGTGAAAGGAGATAATTATGCCACGAGGTAATGGAACAGGACCGATGGGATTCGGACCAATGACGGGCCGCGCCGCAGGGTACTGTGCCGGCTATCCGGTTCCCGGGTACATGAACTCGATTCCAGGCCGGGGCTTTGTACCGGCTTATGGCCCGGCGCCGTACGCGCAGGGAATGGCGCCTTACGGTTATGGCGCGGGTTACGCCCCCGTTCGGCCCCGGCCGTTCGGATGGTTCGGCCGAGGATTTGGGTTCGGTCGTGGCCGAGGTTTGGGCCGTGGCTTTGGCCGTGGTTTTGGCCGTGGTTTTGGACGAGGTTTTGGACGAGGTCGTCGATGGTTCGGGTGGTAAGCCGGACAGACAACTGATGTCGAGCGCTACGCAACGTAGAAAGGAGATTTACTATGCCAAGAGGTAACGGAACAGGTCCGTCTGGCGGCGGACAAGGACGAGGACAAGGGCAAGGACGCGGACCGGGACGTGGGCGAATGGGCGGGCCGTTTGCCGCCGGAGCAGGCGGAGAATGCACCTGCCCGAGTTGCGGGCACAAGGTTTCCCACGCGGCCGGTCAGCCATGTAATCAGCAGGCCTGCCCGAAGTGTGGAACGATGATGACAAGAGGTTAACCAACACTTATCAGGAGAAAAGTTATGCCACGAGGTGATGGAACAGGACCCGCAGGAATGGGACCAATGACAGGACGCGCAGCCGGTTACTGCGCAGGTTATCCGGTTCCCGGATTTATGAATCCGGGTTTCGGACGAGGTTATGGCGGCTGGGGCCGAGGCGGTCGCGGCGGCGGCGGCGGTTGGGGCCGGCGCAATGGCTTCTATGGTATGGGCATGGGCGTTTATGGTGCGCCTCCGGCGTATCCAATGCCGCAGGCAGCGCCCGTCGGGCCCGCTGCAACAGTCCAGCAGGAACTGGACGCACTGAAAAGCCAGGCTGAATACTTCGGAGACGCCCTGGAAGGCATCAGGAAGCGGATCGAAGAACTTCAGGCGGAATCGCCCGAAAAAACCGAATAACCGCCGGTGCAATCGTTACAATAGCCGTAGCGCAAGCGGGGATTGTATATTCCCAGGTGGGTGGCACGGTCAATCTGGAGCGTAGCGCCTGCCTGCCGGTAGGCAGGGAAGATTGGCCGTGGTGCGTGTAGATGGAAACTCCACGGCCAAGTCTTCGACTTGACCGTGCCACCCAT
>DAOVLS010000004.1 GCA_030631125.1 Planctomycetales bacterium | reverse complement strand
TGAAGTACAGGCCCGTCAGGAACGCGATCTCGCCGATCTTCCCGTCGTCGGCCAGGGCGAATAATTCCACGGCGTTGGGCCGCGAGAGCGTCCACGTCGAGCAATAAAGCATCTCCGTCCGGCCTATCCAGTCGATGATCTGCGGTACGAACGTCCAGAAGTCGTATTTCGCCGTGCTCACCACGTGGATCGATTCGCCCGGACTCGGCGGCTGGCCGATTACTTCGGCGAGATGTTGTTTCTGGCTGATGCGCTCGAAGCGTCGTCGGGCGGAGACCTTTCGAAGTGTCCGGTCTGCCGGCATGTACTCCGTCTCCAGCGGATCGGCAGGCGAACCGTCAGCGGCGAGCAGGTCGTCTATCAGGAATTGATCTTCAGTGTTGTCTTGGTTGGTCATTTGAATAAGGGCCCTTTTATATTTCCGATTCTTTTCCGCATGATCTCGCAATACTCCTCGGAGATTTCGATGCCGATAAACTTCCGACCCATAGTTACGCAGGCCATTCCGGTTGTGCCGGAACCGGCGAACGGATCAAGGACGATTCCGCCCGTCGGCGTGGCTGTTAGTTTGCAAAGGTACTCCATAAGGGCCAGGGACTTTACCGTGGGGTGAAAATTGCGGCTTGCTGTTGGTAATTTAATCGTTTCTCGCAACGGCCCGCATTCACAACCCTTGCCACTGCCATTGTGTTTAATTCGCAGACCACAGCGAGCACAGGCATTGGTGGAAAGATTATGGCCTATTTGTTTTGGCTCTTGATTTTCGAGTCCCGCGTTCCGCTCCACTCTGCTCGCCTTGGCGCAATAGAAGAAACGGGATGCGCCTCCGGAATCCTTCACTCCTAGAACCGATTCGTAGGGGTGTCCGGCACCGCTACCGAATGGCTTCATGCCATCTTTGAATCGGTTAATGACGCCGGAGGACTTCGTTTCCCCACTCTGTTCATCCAGCATCGCGGCGGCCTTTTCGTCAAGAATCAGATTCGCAGGCCAACGGCCAATGTTGGGATTCATTCCCGAATCAGACGGTTTGCGTGCGCCCCACCCTCCCGTGTAAGTTATTTCACTGGAAGCATCGCTATCCATCTTCCCCCCCGGCGTTTGCTTGGTCGTTCCGATCCTCCCGCCGTCGATATTCAGCCCAGCCACACCGTGGGTTTCGGCGTTCTGGGCGAACGTGCCGTCCAGCGGCTTCATCGCAAGGATTATCGGCTCCCACGCGGGCTTCAGAGCCGTGCCCCAGCCATCCCATTGCCGGGCGAGGACAGTCGCGGGAGCAGATTTACGACACCCCGGCTGCTGTCGCTCTTCGTTTGTGCGAAATACTCCTTTCCCGGGATTGTCGGCTGGCGTATATCCTATGTGTCCTCGCACCTCTATTTCTGTCCCCGCCGCCTTGTCGATCGCTTTCGATATATCCAGCGATTTCGGAAAGCCCGACCCGTAAAGCCACATCAGGCAATCGCGGATTTCCCATCCAGCATCTTCGATCGCAACCATCAGCCGGTGATGCGTTCGCGTACCACCAAAGGCCAACAGCATCGCGCCGGGCTTGGCAACCCGCAAGGCTTCGGCCCAGTAATGCTCGCCGGGGACGCCGTGATCCCAGTCCTTGCCCATGAATTTCAAGCCGTAAGGTGGATCGGTGACAATCGTGTCGATGCACGATTCAGGCATATCAGCCATGACCGACAGACAGTCCGCGCAGACGATACAATCTTCCGATTCGCCGTCGAGCACAGATTGAATGTCAGAATCTTCTTTCACTTTTTTTACCAATTACGAGTTACCAATTACCAATTACATCTTCATCCGTTTCTGCCTTTGCAGGTCGGAGAGTCGCATTTTCTTTTTTCCGGCCGGGGGTTGTCGCTTGGCTGGTTTGCCGTCGGCGGTCTGTTTGGCGGCCGGGACGGCGACGGTCTTCATGCCGCAACTCGACGCGGCGACGCAACAGGCGTAAGTCGTATCAAACCAGTGGTTCTCCCGGCGGATACGCTTCCACAGCCAGACGTCGCCCTTGCCGGGCTTGTATTCGTGCGTCCAGATCTCGGCGGTGATCTGGCGGGCGTAATTGCGATGTTCGACTGCGTTTTCGAGCGCACCGAACAGGAGCAACGAACCGGGGCGGCCGGGATCGGCCAGCAGGCCCGTGTGGACGAAGTTCTTCCAGTAGTCCGAATCCATGTTGTACAGCCACGCCTTGTGGCCCGGCTGGAAGGTGGCGAACCAGTGATTGCCGAGCTTGCGACCGTGGCCCCGCTTGGCGGGGTGACGGTAACGGCCCTGACCGCCGCCGGCGCCGAAGCCTTTCGACGCACGATAGATTTTGCCGGGACTGGACCGGACGAATTCATAGACCGGCGTGTCCATCGAAGATCGGGCGTAGCCCGCATCGACCAGCGCCACGTCAAGAAGCCGCATCTCGCCGGTGTCGGCGTCGGGCCAGCCGCCGGCGGCCATGTCGCGGAACTCGCACAACGCCGCAAGGATCGCGTCCTGGACGGCGGAGAGATTTTCCGGGTCCTCCAGACCGCCGACCAGGGGCGAATGGACCGGGATCACGCCGTAATCGATAATCAGACTGGCCGAACGCTTCCACGCCATCACGGTCCAGTGGATCGCCCGCCCGCCGACGTCCAGCCCGGCCGTCAGGTAGTCGGCCTCCGGTGTAACCGTCCCGCGATCCCGGCCGCTGCATCGCTTCATCACCGTTTGGGCGTTGATGTCGATCAGTTCGGCGACGTGGCCGAGCGGCGGGATGTTCTGGTATTCGCTGTTGAAGTGTGTCCAGTCGGTGTCGGCGATGAAGTCATAACAAAATTGAAGGGCCGAGACCTGTTTGGCGCTGCCGTCGGGCATTTCGGTCGGGTCGAAACGATAGGGGTTGGAAACGACAGCCCCGGCATCCATCGCCCGCCGATTCGCCAGGTAGTATTTGTGGGCCTTCCTGCCTGACTTGTCGCCTTTCAGAACCCCGTCCTGCCGGAGCTCCATGTACCTGGTCCACATGTCCTCGCGGTCGGGTTTCTGGACCAGCAGTTTTCGGCGTGTGCCGTCCCACGCGGGCTTGACCTTCGGGTCGGTGAACTTGTCGGCCAGGCAGTTGGCGGCGATGATCGTGCAGGTGTAGAGGATGGCGATGCTCTTTTCACCGCCGAGGCCCACGATGTCCGATTCGATAATCCTCTCTCGCTTCTCGATCTCGACGGGGCTGTGGGCCGTCTCGTCGGTTTCCGGGTCGTCGATCAGCACGAGGTCGGGCCGCTGGCCCCGGAAATTCATCCCGCGAATCGTCCCCTCAATGCCACGTGACGTGATCATGGCGCCGGATGCGGACGACCCGGCCACGACCGGCAGGCGAATCACATCACCGGTCCATTTGAGATAAGTCCGGCGACCGGCGACCGTCTGGGCGCTCGCCCGCTGAGAGGCCCCGGCCAGGGCGCGGATCGGGGTGCAGATTTCAGGGAAGTCCTCGGCGAGTTGGTCGTTTCGCTCGAATTCGGCGCGGATGTTTTCGAGGTTGTCGTCCGCCTCCCTGGCGTTGGCGCCGATGATCACAACGAAACGCCGAAAGCCATAGCCAATCGCGTAGATAGTCAGACACCGGAGGAGGGAGGTTTTGCCTTCCTTTCGCGGCGCGGTCTCTGCTTTCCATCCGCCGAATTGCAGGCGATCTATGAATTCCTTGATGATACTTCGCTGATTCGACGTGAAGGCGTTGAAAAAAATGGTAGGAAAGTAGGTTCTCAAAAACAGGGCCGGGTCTTTTTCGCATCGACGGCGGCGACGGGGATTGCAAACGGGAGGGATAACGAGGTCCCGGCCCGCCGCTCGTTTGCGAGCCATCAGCGCGCGTTGACTGGCCCGCTCGCGGTCCAAAGAGGCTACCGCAGCGTGGCTTCTGGCAGCTCGTTTTCGTAAGTCTTTACCCATAACTAACTAACAGAGTCAAAAAGGCGCGGGATCGCGCGTCCAATCGGTCATAATGGCAGTCGGTAGTACCTTTAACCCCTTGGGGGCAAATGGTGGGGTTTTCGCCCTCTTGCCTATCTTGACGTCGGCGGGCCGAAAAGGACGCAATTCGCGTCGTTCGCGTTTTGGCAAACTAACAGGATGCGCGCACAAAACGCCGAATGAAGGAAATCTCCATAAGTGCCGTCGTTGGCAGGTGTTAGTATTTAAGGCCAAACACCCGAAAGCCTGAAATATACTTAACATAAATCCCATTCTCGTTACCTTCGCTCTCCATAGCGATTTACAGCCCATTTACGACGCTGCTGGCGATGTCCACGGCCACGCCTCGCACCCGGTCAAAGTAGATCTGCAAGGTGTTCAGGTTCGCGTGTCGGCTGAACTTCTGAACGTCTGCGAGGCTGTGGCCCAGCAGGATCGCATCGGTGATCGCCGTGTGCCTCAGGCCGTGGGGCGTGGTCTTGCAGCCGATGGCCTTGCTGATAGCCACCACGATGGAATACAGGCCCGTTGCGCTCAGCCGCTCACGTCCGTAAGCCCGGCTGAGGGTGTAGAACAGTGGCCCATCGTCATGGCCTCGCTGGGACATCCACGCCGCGACGGCTTCGGCGACCAGCAGGGGCATGTCGATCCATTCCCTTTCGACCCGGCCCTTGCCGATCACGCTCAGCGCCGGTCGTTTCAGGTCCACGTTCTCGGCGTCCAGTTCGACGACCTCGCCCCGTCGCAGGGCCAGCCCGTAGAGCAGGTACAGGATCGCCGTATCCCGGTAGCCTTTCAGCCCGCCGGTGGCCTTGGCAAACTCGATCATCCTGCGAACGTTTGATCGTCCCGGCCCGGTCGAATCCCTCAGCGGCTGGGTCGGCAGTGGTTTGATCGTCAGCGACCACGCGATTATCCCGATATTCCTGGCTGTTGAGGTCAGTGATCGGAGCGTCGCCAGTCGTCGGTTGATTGTGGCGGCGGCCGAGCGTTCCCGCAGGTGGGCGCGGTAGAGGCTGGCCAGTTCGTAGGCCTGGCCGTTCCCGCCGCCGATGAGTTCGGCGACCGCGCCGTCCACCGTCTTGGCTTCGAGAAAATCCGCGAATCGCCGAAGGTCCGTCCCGTAGGCTTGGGCGGTCAGCCGCCCCTTCCCGGTCAGGAAGATTTTCAGCAGTCGTTTCGCGTCGGCTGTCGGGGCTTTTCGTTTTCTTTTTCGCTTTGCCATTTGTTCTACCCGCATCTCCGGTCCCAAATCTCATGGATCGTAAATTTATCTCCATTACCAAGATTGCCTCCATCTTTACGGCTTTTCTCAATCTCCTCGATTAGCGAATATTCATGACTCGTCAGACCGATTTTGAAGTTCAGCAAGTCGGCCAGCTCACCTTTCCAATCTCTTTTTCTTGCGTTCATTTTTCTACCTCCGGTTTGGGGTCGCGCCAGCCGCCGACGATTCGAAGGTCTCGGTAATTAAGGCTCTTGTCGGCATAGCGGAAACCCTGAAAGCCCTGCATCGGAATCGGTTCGATCCATTGCCAAGTCTTTGCGTTCATAAAAACGTAAAATCCTTCCGGCCATCGCCGCCCTGTTGTGGAGCATTTGATCGCACAGTGCATGTATCCGGTTCGACAACAGCGGGCAAATCCCCGGACGTAGCCATCCTCGACGTAATAAACCCTGTTACCTTTTCCGACATCAGGTTTTTGTGTTTGGGCGAATCGCCGGAAGTATTCGCCACCACCGGCGGCGATGCAGTCAGCGGCCTCTTGTGCGGCTGTGGCCATCTGTGATTTCGGTGTCGTTACGATGATGTCCATTTTTTCACCTCTGCGTTCTCTGTGTCTCTGTGGTTATCAGCCCTGCACCTCCACGGGCGTTCGCTCGAATTCCAACCAGGCGGCGTGGGCCGCCTGGCGAACGACCATGAAGGGGTTTTTCATGTGCGGAAATTGTTGATATGCCTGATCGAGATAAAATTGACGTTTTGCTTGGCCGAGTCCCTGAAAATGGTCCATCTTGGCCTGTTCGAGTTCGGCCTTTTCGGCCTCCTCGGCTTCGGTGGCTTTGGTCTTGGCTGATTTTTTGCGCTTGGCGGCGGCTTTGCGGTCGAGGTGTGCGAGGTACTGCATCACCGTCCCGTGTCCGAGGCATGACCAGTGTTTCACCCTCCGGTACTTTTCGGCTTCGGTCAGGACCGCCGCGTCGATGCGTTCCAGCGCCGCCCGGTCGCCGTCGTCGAATTCGAGCCGGATGTCCCGTTTCCATTTCGCCGGCAGCGGTTTTCCGAAGGCCTCGACGTGGGCGGCGTCGATCCGTCGGACCATCGCGGCTTTGGTTTCTGTTTTTTGCTCTGGAGAAAAATCTGTACCCCCGCTTTCGGTTTTTTCCCC
Organism: Planctomycetales bacterium; assembly: GCA_030631125.1. The sequence continues at coordinate 14,641 of DAOVLS010000004.1, read as the reverse complement.
TTTGGGGTTAGGGGGAGTACTTCTTTCAGTACTACTACAGTACTTAGGGTTGCATTTTGATACCGCTTCCGGTGTCATTTTGATACCGGTCGGGTTGCATTCTGCTACCGGTGTCATTTTGCTACCGGTATCATTTTGATACTGCTTTTCGGCGGACGGCCCCGCCTGGGGTTGGAGGATTCGGTAGAGATTCGATTTTCCGCTCGGCTGCCGTCGCACGGCGATGAGGCCCGCGTCTTCGAGGTCTCCGACGGCCCGGAGAACGGTCGCTCGGCTCAGCCCCGTCCGTCGGCTCAGACGGGTCATTGACGGCCAGACCTCCGTGCCGCTCGGTCCGAGGTGTCCGGCCAGCGCCATCCATACGAGCTTGGCCGACGCCGCCAGCGTCGGGTCGCGCAGAAACACATCGGGCAATGACGAATATCGTCCCGGCTCGAAAAGTTCATTTCTGTTCATCTTTTTCGCATCCTTGCGTTTTTCCACCACAGAGATCACAGAGACCGCTGAGGTTCTTTATTTCCCTCTTTTTCCTTGCTTCGAATATTTTCCAGCCATGCGATACATACGGCGGCGGTCTGTACAATTTCTTGTTTCATATTTTCAAATAATTCGAGGGCTTTGAGTTCGCTTTCCGGGTTGATGCGGCTTTCGGCCAGCGACTTTCCGATCTCGCCAACCTCCTCTACGAGAATAGCCAGCCACTCAAAATCGTCATGGTTCTGCACACCCCATTTGGTGTCTTGGCGTATCCGTTCCTCGCGGACGCAATCCTCTGGATACGTCACGTCGTAGGTTTTTACGGTCATTTTTTTACCTCTGCGGTCTCTGCGTCCTCTGTGGTGAATTCCGTTTTTTTGCTCCAGCAGATCAGCCCGTGGATCGCCAGGACGAAGAAAATCGCATCGCGCACGGCCAGTGCCGTCATCCCGGCGTGGATGTGCAGGCCCGCCGATAGCAGGTTCGAGACCATCCATACCGCGAAGCACGCCCGGCGCCGGTGGTTGTTGAGGATCACGCCGGTCACGGCGATGATGGTTACTGTCCAGCCGACGGCCTCGGCGAGGCTGATTGCCGATTGCCAATTTTCAATTTCCAATTTTCAAGCCTCGCTCGGTTTGGCGTAGTCGCAGTTTTCCATTTCGGTGATGGCCTCATTCATTCGCTGTAACTGGGTGAGGAGTTGGTTTCTGGCTCGCACGAGATAGTCCGTCTGTATCCCGAAAGATTGAGCATCGGCGATCACGGCGACGGCTTTGGCAATACGGCCACTATCGTATCCGTCGATACTGATGCCGCTGGCTGATTCAAATTCCGCGATTGACTTACGGAGGTTTGCACGGCCTTTTTTCAACTGCTCGACCTCGAACTTGGTCGATGATTGCGCCTGTTGAATCAGTTCTTTGCGCTCGTGTTCGAGTTGCTCGGTCAATGTGGCCCTGGGGATCATCGCGTCCGCATATTTACGAAGCACCGCCGCCACAAACCCGTGCGTCGGGGGTTGCGGTTCCAACATCGGCGCTTCCTTGAGCACGATCAGTTTTGTTTTTCTGACCAGTTGCAATCCCCATCCGCTGGGTAGTTCGCCGTCTGCTACAATGCTTTCGTCTCCAATCACAAGCCACCAAAAGTGGCAAAACTTTCCGATGGTCTCTGCCTTCCTTGGCCGCTTCAATTCGTTCAGCCAATCGCGCCGACTCACCTTTACCTCGAATCCGTGGAAGTGCAGCCCACGGCTGGGCCATAAACTAATGGCCAGTCCGTCAGCCCGATTACAGACGTAGGAGCCGGTCGCGTTGCTCACTTCTGCGAAGAAGGCCCAGGCCGCCGAAGAATACTTCCGTTCCAGCAGCGAAACGATTTGCGCCGCAGTCAAGGATTTTTGGGCTTTGGTCATCAGAAATATCCCTCAAATATCATCATGGTTCGGCCGCACTTGCTACATGTCGCGTTAGGGACATTGGGCTGTCCGAGCGGGTCGAAACCGATAGATTCGTCGGCCTTGACGAATCGCCCGCACTTTTCGCAGACCGGGACAAATTGCATCCCGTTGTCGTAACGAATCCGCCGCGTGTTTTCGTATTCGCCGCTCATTCAGCCCGTCCGCTTCCCCTTCCGTTGCTCTGCGATCTGTTTTCGGATTCCTTCCAGCGTGGCCACTTGCTTCTGGATGTAATTAGGCATATCGCGCAAGCCGAACCACTCCAGTATTTCGGTCATGGTTTTGTCGGCGTGGGCGGAGTCATTCGTCAGGGCTTCAGTCAAGGCGCTGATCACGCTGGATATTCTTCCGACCTTGCGGTCGTTTGTTTGCTTCGCGTTGTACGCCCGTCTCAACTCTCGCAGGGCCTTATGCCGTGTGCGATGGTCCCTGCGGATAGCGACCTGGGCGATGAAGTCGGCCACGTCGCCAGCGGGCTGCGGATACGGCTCCATCCCCCAGGGCCGACATACTTTTGTAACCCGCTCTCCGTTTTTACTCATAACCAGACCGATCCAGCCTCTTGGGATTTCTTCCTCATCGAGAAGACCGGTCGGATACGCCAGGTAGCACAGGTGAGCGGGCGGGTACGGATTGCGGAATTTGCGTTGTTCGTCTTTGGTAAAGTCGGAGCGACTGATTTTTACTTCCACAAGTGCCGTAAGCATTGGACCGTGGCGGAATTGGAGTTCGCGATATTCCTGCGACCTTCCCTCAATCAGTTTGAGTTTCCTGGCTTCGGTCGGTGTGGGATAAATGAACGACGCCACGTCCGCCACCCATCCATCTGCGACGGGGACCTCGGTTTCGACGGGCTTGAATCCCATCCTGTCAAGATGGTCCACCGCGACCGCCGTGATCCTGTGTGTCAGGGGCGTCTTGTTTTTGTCGAGTTCGGCCCCGTTCTGCACCGGCGATGTTTTCTCTACAATGGCCATTCAGTTAGTCCGCCTTTCTGCTCGGCTTTTGCGGATGTCCTTGATCGTGATTTTGTACCGGTGTTTGATTTTGGCGGTGGCGTAGGGGGCTTTTTCTGTCTGGGGATGATAGGAGCACGCGACAAGATGGCTGCTGTCCTCGGCAAAAGTCGTTACCTTGACCGTCTCTCCATTCCACGGGAACGTAAAGCGTACCGCCAGTCGGCCGCGCTTGCGGCTCCATGCGCGGGGGACGCCGTGCCCCCACTCCGGCGGCTCAATATGGTCGGCGATGAACGGCTTCCGCCCCTTCCACGCCTCAAAACTCTGCGCCGCAGAAATGTTGTCTGTGATCACCGCCAGCGTGTAAAAACTTTCTGCAAGCCCACCGTCCATACCGCACCAGCAGTGCATCCGGTACTTTTCCAGAATTACCGCGAAGTCTCCGGGATCGAATCTCATGCCCGAATCAATCACCAGCGACAAGGCTGACGACATGGACCGATTCAGCCTGTCCCACGAAAATCCTGTAACAGCAACGCTGTTTTTCCAGACCAGATCAAGCAACTGAATCGCCGGTGATGTTTCTTTTTTGTTGGTCATTTAGCCAACCTCCTTTCTTCTAGCGGCGGAATAATTCGCCTTTACCAATGTCTCTGCCAGTTCGGGGCAAACTGAATTCCCAATCGCGGAAATCTGTCTGTATTTCGGTCCCGTCAACCGGCACCGAGAAGCGAACCGGCCCATCTGGGCGCGTTTCAGTTCGTCCGGCTGGAGCATTCGCAGGCCAATGTCGATGATTTGATATTCGATGCCCGCGACCGTCACCAGGCCGTAGCGGGCGCGGGCGGTAATTGTGTCCAACGGTCTGTCAACCGGCTGATCCTGACCGCCGTTGCTGTAGTACTTCACGAGGAACGCCCGGACCTCGGCGAGGTGATAGCCGCCGGCGGTGATCGTCGGCATGGGGCCGTTCATCGCCTGGCCGTGTTCGCACGTCCCGCGATACTTGGTCAGGAAGGCCGATACCAGGCCAAAGCGGTTGGACGTGTCCAACGTCTTGATCGGTTCATCGGGTTTGCTGGCCCTGGCCCCATCGCCTCCAGGCCTGGGGCCGTGGTACTTCGACAGGAACGCCGAGACGAGGCCATGATGGTCGATAGAAGTAATCGTTCCCAATGGCCCGTCAACTTGTTGGCCCAGGACGCCGTTACCGTAGTACTTTGACAGATATGGCATCACCAGGCCGTGGGCGTCGCGGGAGGCGGTGATCGTCCTGAACGGTTCGCCTAATCCCTGGCCCCGGAATTCCTTGCCGCTGTGGTTTATGGTCACGATGAACGGCTCTTTTGCCTCGATCACGTATTTCCGCAGGCCGTTGGCGATCCGTCGCATCGTGTTTTCGGCCAGTGGACGGCGAACGCCGACCTTCCGGGCCACGCCGTCGGTCAGGAAGATGCTGTGGCAGGGTATTGACCAGTCGATGCACTCGGCTGCGGTGTGGTATGGTTTGCGTCCCGGCCCGTGCGAGCGTTCCGGCCAGGTAATCGGTTCGTTGTCGCAGCGGGCGACGAGGAACAACCGGGACCGTGACGTCGGCGCTCCGTAGTCGGCGGCGTTCAGCACCCGCCATTCGACGTCGTAGCCGTGTCCGCGAATCTGTCGAATGAAACTGTCGAAGGTGCGGCCCTTCCGGTCGGTATCGATGCTGTTGTCGGCCCGCAGCGGCCCCCAGCCCTGAAACTCCTCGACGTTCTCCAGAATCACGATGCGTGGGCGGACCATCGCCATCCATCGCAGGACGACCCACGCAAGGCCGCGGATACGCTTCTCGACGGGCTTGCCGCCCTTGGCCTTGGAAAAGTGTTTGCAGTCCGGCGAGGCCCACAGCAGACCGACCGGTCGGCCCCTGGTTGCTTGCAGCGGATTGACGTCCCAGATGTTCTCGCAATAATGAAGCGTCCGTGGATGATTCAGTTTGTGCATCTCGATGGCGTAGGCGTCATGGTTGATTGCGATGTCAACCGGCCTGCCGATGGCGGCCTCGATGCCGAGCGACGCCCCGCCGGCCCCTGCGAACGAATCGATTATGAGTTCATGGCCGTCGCCGGTCAGATCGCCCGCCAGTTGTTCAGGCCTGAATAATTTCATGCAAACAATCCGCCTTCCGTTTTCGCGTTCGTGTAACTCGGTCCGTTGATCAGGAGCACTTCCGTAGCCCGCGTTTGCTGACTTCCTCGCCGCCCCGCGTGCGCAGTTGCCTTGCTCACCTCGATGTAAATCTTCGTCCAGTTCGGATAGAGCGCTTTTAGTGAGGGGTGGTCATAGTAACTGACCACGACACGAGCCTTTGTGAATCGGCCGAGTAATCCGGCCAGACGGATGTGGTCGGCCTCCTCGAAATCGTGAAGATACTTGCTCCCCTTTTCAATGTACGGCGGGTCGCAGTAGATAGCGGCATCGGCTTCATCGCCGATTTTTTCAAGCATCTCAAAACCGTCCATCCGGGTAATCGTTACGTTACGCAATCGTCGCCGCCAGGCGGGGATGCTGGCTACGGCTCCGTTCCAGCGGGTCGCGGCATGGCCGCCCTTGTTCGTGTAGCGGCGGGCCAGTCGCATCTTGTAGCCCTTCACGCCTATCAGTCCGCTGATGCCCATCCAGCAGCAAATGAAGTAGTGCATCGCTCTCTGTGCGTCCATCGGACTCTCTTGTGGCGGGGCGATGTTGATGTAGTCGGCGGAGTATTTGAGGAAATCTTCGTGGAAGATGATGCGCCGGAGTTGCCGATAAAGTTGAGGTCCAACGGTCGGGTCCGCTACGCAACGGGCAAGGTTGATGATGTCGCCGTTCAGGTCATTGACCGTTTCCATCCGGCACGGCGGCTTCACCATGACGACGGACAGCCCACCGCAGAACGGTTCCCAGTAGGATCGGTGCTCTCCGAGTTCGTCGACTATGCGCGGAGCCATCGTCCGCTTACCGCCGAACCAGGGGGCTATCGCTTTGATGATCGGGCTTCGCTCGGCTACGCCCTGACAAGTCGGTTTGTCTGTGTCCGTTGCCATCCGTGGCTATTCAATTTCCAATTGTCAATTTCCAATTTCCAATTTTCCTAGTCCCAAGTCCCTAATCCCCAGTCCCTGTCTGTATGGGCATCTCGCTCCATTCCATTTCGTCAAGCAGTCGCCCGGCCTTCTTCTTACCGACGCGTTGAGATACTGATCCATCCTCCCACCCAACGAAGCTGAGGCCAGCGCCGTCGATTTCAGGAAGCGCGTGGCGATCGCTGTCAGTTCCGTTTTGCCAATCCACCATTCCACGGTCGTTGATCCATCCCGGCATCCACTCCCCCCATTGTTTGAAGAAGAATGGCACGCCAGCCGCGACGCATTGGTCGCGGACGCTTCGCGCCCAGTCGGGGTGCATCGGCCTCGCGCCCGGGCCTGTCTCGCCACCGACAATTACCCAATCGAGCGATGAGGTTTTTTCTGGTTGTATGACCCTGTGTTGGCAGGTAGGCCCCTTTTCGCCTCGCAAATAATCCCAATAAGTTTCATCTGCGATCAAATTCCGCCTATCCATAATCACCGGCCCCAGCATCGGCTCGATGCTCACGAATCGCACGGTGGCGGGGCATTGGAGTAGGGCTTCCGCGTTTTTATCGAGTTCCGGTTGGTTGCTGGCGGACGTGCCGAGCCAGACGTTCGGCAGCGGCCATTTGCATTCAGCCTCGGTGTAGCGTTTGTGATCTATTTTCAGGCTTATACTTGCGACGTTCTTGAGAAACAGGGGCATACACTTCGGGTCGCACTGAGCGTAGAATTCCAGCATTCGCCCCGGTCGCTTCGTGAGGATTTGGAAGGTCAGGTCCGGGCGCAGGGCTGCAACGGCGAGTATCCTATCGACGAACTCAAACGGCACGCCGGGATGGAAAATGTCCGTCATGTCGCAGATGAAGATTTGTATTCCCGTTTTTTTTGTGCGGAGGATTTTCAGCAGTTCTTTTTCGTCGAGGATGAAGCGAACCTTGTCGGCGTTTTCGGCTGTGTAGTTCAGGCGGGTTCCGAAGCGATTATTCAGCACCTCTGAATAACAATGGAGGCATCCGTCTCCGACCTTGGTGCAGTAGTGCCCGCGCTTACCGTCGCTGATCCGCTCAGCCCGGATGGGATTGGAAGTGTAATCCGTCCATTCAATCTTGGTTTTATTCATGTGTCGCTTCGTTCTTTTTTGGTAATTAGTAATTCGTAATTAGTAATTCGGGCCTGCCACGGCGTAGTCAGTCCTCTGACGAAGACGGGTCCTGTTTCATCGCCCAGTTTTGCGCCTGGTCTGTCGAGCACCAGGCTGCGATCGTGTCTTTCAGCCCCGGCGGGAGTCGATCTTCGTCGTCGAATTCCGGCCAGACCTCCACGTGCGCGCCGCCATCCTCATCGACGATGCTGATCTGGATTGCGAGGCCGCCGAGGTCGATTTTGTCCCGATACGTACTTTTCATTTCGCACGCTCCTTTCTGGTAGCCGGTAGTCAGTAGCCAGTAGTCTGTTTTTCCCGACTCCCGGCTCCTGGCTACTGGCTACTATCTTCAAGAACAATCCGCACCTCGCCGGTCATAACCATCTTTTTATCGTTGAAGACGACGACCCGTCCTTCGTAGCCCATCCAAGGGTCTGTCGGGTGTGGTCCAGCGTTTCTGGACGGGGGACCGTAGTTGCCCTTGGGTATCAAGGCCCACGCTTCGGCGGTCTTTTGGGCGTCCTCGCCACCGTTGGCGCTAGCGATGGTGTAGAGAAATCCGTCATGTTCGAAGGCGTCCACCTTGGCGGGGATTCCCGTTTCCTCACCCAATACCAAACCGCAGTAGTAATCGAAGAAGGATTTATCCTTCGGCAATTTGATCGCCGACGCCGGGATTTCCTGAATGCTTGCTTGGTAGGCCTCGGCGTTCTGTTGGTCTGTCCATCTCGTCCAAAAGGCCGCCAGTGCGTCATCTATGTCCCCGGCGGCCTTGGCGCCGATTCCGGGAATATCGGTCAAGGCGGGCAGGTCGGAGGTCTTTTTGTCGGCCATCTCGCCGATAGTTTCGATCCCGGCGTTGGCGAGTTTCGCCAGGACCGCCGGTTTGATGATCGGGTCGGTCAGTTCGCTCAGGTGGATCGTCCGCCATGCTTCGTCCTGTTCGGTTTCCGGTATTCCGGTATTCCGGTCCTCCGGTCTGTCAAACAGCGGCAGCGAGCCGTCGCGGATGAAGTCGCCCAGTTCCATCACGTGAACATTCCACGTTTCCTTTGCGTCGTGGAGTGCTTCCTTGCAATCGGCGACGACCTTCGCGGCGTCGTCGATCCCGGACTGCATCCGTCGGATGGTTATCAGCCGTTCGGCGGCCGTGGGATCGGCGGCCTGCTCGCGGGTTTGTGTGTCTGTCATGTCGCTTCGCTCCTTTCTTTTTCCGGTCCGGTTCCCGGTCCTTCCGGTATTCCGGTCTTTCCACTAGCGGGGGCAGGGATCGAACCTGCGACCTCCGGGTAATGAGCCCGGCGAGCATACCACTGCTCTACCCCGCGATAATGGTCGGCGCGGGCGACGCCTTTCGTAGCCGCCTGGTCGTCGCCGCGACCCATCGGACACGCCGACCTGCCTGCCGACAGGCAGGCCTGCACATGGAAGGCTTTTTAATCGCCCGCCGGCGGATCGTCCGACTCGCCGTCGTCGCCGTCGCCATCCTCGCCCGGCGGTTTTTCGTCCGGGACCGTCCGCTCGGCGGTGGCTTCGACTGTCATCTCGCCTGTCAGTTCCGGCGGGACGGTGTCGTTCGCCTGGAAGGTTTTGCGGACCGGCGGCGATGATTCATTTCCGGCGTTGTCGATCGCCACCAGCGACAGATCGACCTGCGAACCTTCGGCGGCCTCGACATCGACGGTCTCGGCTTTCGGGGCAAGATCGACGGTCTCGACCATCTTGAGTTTCCCGTCGGCGTCGGTACTGCGATTGATCGTCAGCACCTTCTTTACCACGTCGCCGGAGGTGCTCTCCGGCAGACCCACTTTGTAAGTCAAAATATCCATGCCGTTTTCCTTTCTTTCTGATACGGCTATCACGAAACGAAAAGGCCCGACGCTCGGACCTTTTTCTCTAAACTTCCGATACACAAACCACGCGCCTGCGATGGCGACTGCGAAAATCAAAATTGCTGTGATAAACGGGGCCATAGGGTTTCCTTTCCAATTGGCAATTGACAATTGGCAATTGCCAATTGAGAAATGTTCACTTCGATTGCCACGGCGTAATCTCCGGCGTCGTCGCGCCGATAGACTCCGTATCCGCCGCCCGTTCGCGTGGAGTTTCTGACGGCCCTGCGAATGTCGCGGACAAGAGCGTCGGCGTCGGCGCGGCTGGCGATCTTCAGTATGGCTGCCGGTTGGCTCACGCTTTGTCCCCCGTGGGATCGGGCGGGCCGGTTTCCGGATCAGCGATTACAGATTGCGGGTGTGGATTCCCCGGCGGGTCCGGCTGCGGTTTATTGAATAAATCTCCACGCTCTCGACGAAGTCCGGTAATTTTATTGACCACGTTCTGCACCGTAATGTTGATCCGTCCGGTGTTATAATCTCGGATTTCGCGGAGGGTGGTATGGCCCTCAATCACTTCCAGGGCCAGCAAATAAACCTGTAGTGTTTCTACCTCGGCGAGTATCGCCTTTATCGCTTCGTTGTTTTTCGCCAGTGTCAGGTACTGCTGGCGGATTTCTTCGCGGCATTGTCCCTGGTTTCGGGGACGGGTGTGGCGTCTCGATTCGGCCAGGAATTTCTCGCGGACTTCTTCGAGAAGTGATTTGTACTGTTTGGGGCAGGGCGTCTCGCCGTCGAGCAGGCGTGCCAGCATCCGTTTGCAGGCCGCCGTGGTTCGATGAAGGTCCACGGCCACCGATCCTAATTTTCGTCCCTCCAGCAGCCGAGTCAGCAGGCAGGCGATCTCCCATTCGCCCCAGTGTGTATTGGTCTTGTCTGTCTCTGCGGGGTCGGGTTTATCCGACGGCTGTTCGCATTCTTCCGGCGTCCGTTCCGTGTCCGTGTCCATGTTCGAGTCCTTTCGATTTTGGGGTTATCGAGAAACCTTCTTTTTCGAGGTAACGTTTCGCGGCGGTGTTCGTTTTCGGGCCGCAGGCCAGTCGGAGGTTCGCGGCGATCATCGGCCTGGCCTGGTCGAGTGCGTTTCGTCGGCGGTTGAATCTCCGCAGTGCCTGTCGGGACGTGTAGCGGCATCTGCCGATCAGCGTCGTCTCCAGGACGATCCTTGCCCCCCTTGGCGAGTAGCCCTTCATCGCCCATCGCCAGACGGTTGAGAAGTTGACTTTCTTGCCGTTCCTTCTCGGCAGTTTGTCCGGCACGTCTTGTATCGCGATCCCGCAAAGCGGGTCGTATTCGATCTCGGCGGCGACGCGGTTGACTGGTTGATCGGTTGATTGGTTCATTGGTTGATTGGTCCCCCCTTGGCCATGTGTTTTTGGATACGTCGCCAGTATTCCAGCGTCGCGGTTTTCCGGTCCCCCTTCGGCCCGCCGTTGTGGATTCGTGCGAGGACTTCCAGGACGCCGCGGGCCAGCGCGTCCGGGCAATATCTCTGCCAATACCACAACATGATTTGTTCGCAATGTGGACGTGACCAGACCAGCGTGTCGTAATCCCATTTGACGCCGCCTTGTTCGCAGCCGTCGGTCCAGTAATCGCGCCCGATGTGGTACGGCCCTTTGGACAAACCCCCGTCGCCTATCAGTACCTTCCCGTCGTAGGATTCTTCGGTGCGGATCGCGGCGAAGAAGTTTTTATCAATCGGCAATCGGCAATTGGCAATCGGCAATTGGGAATCGGTACGGGTGGCCGGGGGTCGCGTGAGCGACCGGGCGAAGCGGGGGGAGACCTCGCCGGTTCCCGGCCCCGGTGCGTTTGATTTGATTGGAGCCGGGGCGGGGTAAGGAGTGGAACCCCCGCCCCGGCCACGCGGTGCCGGCTGCTCGAGCCGGACTTTCTCCGCCAGGCGGAGGGAGACCTGGCGGGCGTTGATTCGGCTGACTGCTGGAGGATTATCCCCCGGCAGCGCCGGGGGTTTATTATAAACCGTCGCCGCGATACAAACCGCCGCGACTGCCCCGGCGATGATTACGACTCCGCAAACTCTCGCAGTACCTTTTCGAGAATTTCCGGCGTGGCGTCGGCCAGCAGGACGACATCCCGCGCGAAGGCCCGCGTCTTTTCCGCCGTGCGGTCCGGGCGTCCGGATCGTGTCAGTGATCGGATCGCCGGAATGACGGCCTCTGCCGTCGCCGTGAACGCCGCCCACCGTTTGGTGGTGTTGTTCCGCTTGCAGCCGAAGATTCCGGCCAGTTCGTCCGATGTCGGTCGTGCGAGGCTGTCCATTTGGGCCTTCTTTCATACCCGTGCCGCCACGGGTATGAAAAATTCCTTCCAGGCCGTCCCTGGCTTTTTCTACGGGTATGACAGTTTCGCGTCCGTGCATTTTTTATCCCTGTGCTAAAATGGGTTCATGTTCAAGAGAGACAAGGTCGCCGGTAGCCGGATCGCAGTCGCCGTGGTGTGTTTCGGCCAGTCGAAAGCAGATCAACTCCGGTTCAGCGGGCGGCCCCAGGCCGCTTGCGAGGTCTTCGGGCTTGAGATACAGGTCTTTAATCTCCTTGCCTTCGCAGATACCCCGACACCCTTTGTATTCCTGACATATCCGGCATTGCCGGTAGATCAGTTTTCGCGTTGTTTGTTCAGCGATCGGCATGACGATTTACTTCCCTTCCCCGACCTGTCTTACCGCTTCCATTCTCGCCGTAACCATCGCACCGATCGCGCGATCAAGGGCGTCGATCTGCGACTGCTGGAGGTAATGCTGCACCGTTATCCAGATTCCCCAGGTCAGCAGAATCCCCATCAGAATTACCTTTACAATTTTCATCGCATTCTCCTTTCGGCCAAGGCCGGCTCTGCCGGGACTGTGATCTCCGAACCGACGGGGATCACGATCTCGGACATCGGTACGCCGAGTGCGTCGGCGATTTTCTTGGCGGTCGTTTCGGTCACCCGTTCTCCACGAAAGAATTTGCTGATCGTACGCCGCGTAATTTTTGCTTCCACCGCTACACGGCAACGTGGCCATCCCAATTCCATTGCTGCCCGTTGTAATCTCCCGATGTCGTACGTGTAAGCATCCATGATTAGCCAACCATCCGTGTCATATTCTTTACTCCAGTTGTTCTATATCGCACGTTTAGTACCCTTGTCAACACTATTTTTATATTTTTTTCCAATTATTTTCGTGTGTTGTCAAACTGGAGTTATCTTTTATGGGCATGAAGTTGGCGGAGAAAATTCGGCGATCAAAAGAAGGGCGGGGTTACGCTGACATTGCTCGCGAGGTTGGCTGCTCTTCCGAGAATGTTCGCAAGATCATCGATCAAGGTTCACAGCCCGGTTTTTTTCTCGGTGTCCGACTCGCCAAGGCGTTGGATGTTCCGGTTGACTGGTTGGCCGATGACGACCAGGACTGGCCGCCGCCGGAAACTAATAAGCAGAAGGCCGTCAGTATGGTGGAAGCGGCGTTGACCGGTGCGGGCTTGTCCGGCGAGTTGACGCCGCCGGAGCGGGAGGTTCTCCGGCTGTACCGGATGTTGGAAGGTGACAACAGAAAAAAACTTGAGGGAATGTTGCTCGGCCTGGCGTTCGCCGGCACTGATGCGGCGGAACTGGCCGACAGATTAGGCCGCGCCCTTAAAGAAGGTAACGCTCACGAAAAGCCGAGTAAGCCTTGAGGGCAAGGAGTTCTTTTTTTGAAAATGATACTGCCTCGGTCAGAATTTCGGAAATCAGTCGAACGTTGTCGGGGTTTTCGACTGCAACTGCGACAATGATCAGGTGACGCCTGTCGCCGTTGCCCCGGCTTGGCCGCCCCTGAATCATAATGAATATCCTCCACTGGAAACATACAATTAAAATGAGAATAACACGAATTCTGGTAATGTCTTTGCTGCTGTTTTTATTTGTCTTGCCTGCCGGATGTACGCCTCCGGCGGCGGGGACGAATGAGATCACAGCCCGGACGTTTCACGTTCTCCGCGTTATCGACGGTGACACTTTTCAGATTCGCTACGACGGGGATGTAACCAGCGTCCGCCTCTGGGGCATCGACGCACCGGAGAAAAATACCGAAGCGGGACCGGCAGCGACCGAAGCGCTGAAGCGACTGATAGATGATCGTGACGTCCGGCTGGTCTTTTGCGCCCCGCGCAAACGGGATAATTTCGGCAGGCTACTCGCTCGCGTCTTTATCGACGGTAAAGAGGTCGGCCCTGAAATGATCCGCACGGGTCATGCGTCCCCGTACGGTTCATCAAAGAGAAAATCAAAATGATTGATTACAAATGTCCCAAGTGCGGCGGCTCAATGAGTAGCCCGGATTCTCTGTCCGGCCGGTCGGATACATGCCCGGCCTGTGGGAACATTTGTAACATCCCTGAGCGCCGGAGCATCGTTTGGATCTCCCGCGTTTATGACAAGGTGGGCGCGACGGCAAAACGGATCGGCGGCTTCTGTTCTCGGCGTCGGAAACTGGTAGCCATCGTCGGTGTGAATCTGATTTTGCTGACAGGTTTTCTTTCGTGGTTCCTTCCCGACTGGCTTCCTCGACCGGTGGTGACTTTTGAGACGCCGTCGAAGGTTCGGGCGAAGGCCAAGGAGGGTCTTTTCCCACCGCGCGCGGAATTGGCAAAGATGCTGGAAGAACACAGATACTATCTGGGCCTGCCGGAGCCGTTGTCGGGCGTACTGCGAGGTCGTCATCTCTGGAAGTACATGTACGTAAAGGATGTCAACAATCCCTCGTGGGCATACATAGGGGTTTGGTGCCCGTTGGATGAGAAGGACAAGGTTATTGCCGTCACCACGGAGATCGTTTCGGGGAATATGGCCAAAGTGGCGGGGGGATTGAATGGCCCAGATTGCGAGGCCGCCGCTTTTGCACACATACGAGATGGACCGGCATTTATCAAAGCGATGTCTTCAATTTCCTTCACCTCAGATAAGCAGGATTTTAAAGGGGCGTCGATGCGTCGGGTTGGCAATAAGAAGATTGTGGAAGTATCTCTCTACGGGAAAGGTTTTGCTCTTGAAGTCATCAGCGAATACATCGCGGTCAATGACGAATTTATGATGGTGACTTTTATTCTGAAAGACAAGAATTGGAAATAGGTTTGAGGTACAGCGCCATGACTTATGTTTTGATGACGATAGGTGTCTTATGCTTTCTCGGTGGCCTGTTGACGTTATTCTCTAACGTCGCTGCCGGCGCTGTCGGAGGATTGTTTCTTATCGGCGGGTTGATGCTGGTTGGCATTGGAGCGGTGGTGGATGAATTGTCGGCGATCAGGAAAATTCTCAAGGATCGCAAGGTTTAGCCGGTAGCCGTGCGGTACAGACTTGTTGGGTTTGTTACAGCGTAATCCCGCCGTTTTACGAGATTTTACGCCAACCTATGCAAACGGTCGGCGGTTTTGATAACTGAAGATTTGTACAGGCGTTACGTTGTTGGAGCGTCGCTTTTGGGCTGATTTGCAACCAGAAGGTCGGCGGTTCAATTCCGCTCGTCTCCAGTCTTCGTCCTTCGGACTACGCCTTGGCAAGCCAGTTGACGTAAGTATCACTGACTGCGCGAGTAGCGCAGACCCGCAATTCGTTGCGGAGCGGCC
>DAOVLS010000444.1 GCA_030631125.1 Planctomycetales bacterium | reverse complement strand
GTCCCACCTTTTGTCTGACGCAAAAGGTGGGACTCCGCTTCGCTCCGTCCCAGCCTACCGCTGTGGGAGTTTAGAAATGAAAGATAAATCTTCGGAAGACGGCGTTGCTGTTGAACGAATAGCCGCTGCGGTGCGCGAGATAATATCAGCCATCGGCGAGGACGCTTCCCGCCCGGGTCTGGAAGGCACGCCGCAGCGCGTCGCGCGGGCGTACAGGGAACTGTTCGCAGGCCTGCACGACGACCCTGCCAGGCATTTTAAGGCGTTCTTCAGGGAAGACTACGACGAGATGGTCGTCCTCCGCGATATCGCCTTCCACAGCATGTGCGAGCATCACCTCCTGCCGTTCATGGGAAAGGCGCACGTCGCCTATCTGCCGAAGGGCAGAGTCATCGGGATAAGCAAACTCGCCCGCGTCGTCGATGCCTTCGCGCACCGGCCTCAGGTCCAGGAACGCCTGACCAGCCAGATAGCCGACATCATCATGAAAAAACTCAAACCTCGGGGCGTAGCCGTGGTAATCGAGGCCCAGCACACCTGCATGATAATCCGAGGCGTAAAAAAGCCCGGCTCGGTGATGATAACGTCGGCCCTCCGCGGAATATGCAAAACCAACCCCTCAACCCGCAGCGAAGTAATGAGCCTGCTGAGGGGATAAGGCGCTATTCGTCGCCGTACCGGCGACGGCTAAACGGCAAGCCGATCCTCGACATGGGCTTGTCCGTTCGGCGCTGTTGGTTATTTCGAACGTTGGTCCTTGCGGACCTCTTCCATCGCCCTTCGTGAGATGACGATGTACTTGAGATAGACCAGGTCCTTGAGCGTCTGTCCGAACTTGCCCTTGGTACGTTCGTGCAGGACGAACGGGCCTTGGCGTTTTCCGTCGGTCTCGATCCACAAAGGCTGGCCCTTGACCTCGCCGGTAACGTAGGAATCGTCAATCAGGTGGAATCGCCAGGCCAATCGCCTGACCGGTTGCGCCCTGCCGGTATAAACCCGCTCGTTTCGCCCCATTTCCTTCCATCGCCACTCTTTTTCCATGCCCTCCTCGACGACGACGGCGCGGATGCTCAGGACCATTATCGGCGGGATGTGCCGCCATCGCTTCTGCGAAGCCACCCAGACCTCCCAATTCTTGTCGCGAGTGGTGAAAATCCCGCCGGCCAGGATTTTGCCGTCGGAAAGGACCACGACTCCCGGCAGTGCGTCGGATCGACTGAAGCGGTCGGATTTGCCAAAGGGATTGGCCGACGAAGGTCGGCTGGCCGGTTGGCTTGCAGTTGTCGTCCTGGCCCGGTTGAGCCAGTAGTCGAGATTGGATGCGGGCTTCGAGGCAGGTTTGTCCGGTTGGGATGAAACGCCCGCCGCAAGGGCCAATCCCAGGACACACGCCAGAATGTACAATCTCACACTTGTCATAACGGTCTGTCCATGTTATCTATAACGCACTAATCGGTCATAGGAAACGATGTTTTTTGACATAGTGGGAGAACACAGATGATCGTTGGAACGGTGCGTGAGATTAAGCCTGATGAATATCGCATAGGCTTGACCCCCGGCGGGGCGGAAGTTCTGACCAGGGCGGGGCATACGGTGCTGGTCGAGTCGGGAAGCGGTCTTGGAAGTGGCTATGACGATGAGCAGTACGTCAGCCACGGCGCACGCATGGTCGATTCGGCAGAGGGCGTCTGGGCAGAGGCAGAGATGGTCGTCAAGGTCAAAGAGCCTCTTTCAAGCGAATGGCCGATGATGCGCAAAGGGCAGGTGCTATTCACTTATTTTCACTTCGCCCCCGACAAGGAACTGACCGAAGGCGTGGCAGCGACCGGAAGCATAGCCATTGCCTACGAGACTATTACCGACGATCAGGGTGGTTTGCCTCTGCTGACACCGATGAGCGAGGTGGCGGGTCGAATGGCCATTCAGGTCGGCGCGTGGTCTCTGGAGCGTCATGCCGGCGGGCGCGGCGTGCTGATGGGCGGCGTGCCGGGCGTGATGCCGGCACGGGTGGTCATCCTCGGCGCCGGCGTTGTCGGTACGAACGCAGCCAAGATGGCTGCGGGCATGGGCGCTGACGTGCAGATAATGGATGTAAAACTCGACCGCCTGCGCTACCTCGACGACGTGATGGCGCCGAACGTGCGAACGGTCAAATCCGACCCCGCTTCGGTGCGAGCAGCCATCGTAAGCGCCGACCTGGTGGTCGGGGCTGTGCTTATCCCCGGCGGCAGGACGCCGGTGCTGGTGTCCCGTGAGGACCTGAAGATCATGAAGCCCGGCGCGGTCATCGTCGATGTCGGCGTTGACCAGGGCGGATGCGTTGAGACGACCCGCCCGACGACGCACCACGACCCGATCTACGAGGTCGATGGTATCGTT
>DAOVLS010000013.1 GCA_030631125.1 Planctomycetales bacterium | reverse complement strand
ATAAGTTTCATCCGCCGACCCATGCGGTCGCGCGAAATGATGTACTCGTCCGTCTCTTCCAGGATTTCCTCCTCGCAGCCGCCGATCCAGCCGGTGTTGACCGGGACATACCCGTCCATCGCGCGACGATAGCGGAACGCCGAGAAGTCCAACTCGCCGGGCGTGTCGCCCTGTTCGACCCATTCTTCCTTCAGCCCCAGCAGCGGACCGAAAATCTCGGTAAAGAGCGGGCGGTCGTTCGATTGGAAGGTCATGTAGTCGAGGTACTCATCACGGGGAACCTCCATGGCCTTCTTTATCACTATCGCGGCGTGAATGTCCTCAATTCGCTTTATCGCCATGGATTCATTCTCCACTGACTGTTTCTGGTTTCGCGAAATCACCCTTCATTTTCTGCGGCAGCATTTTCACGTTCCCTTTCTTATCGCAGAAGTAGAGGGCGGATTCCGACGGTTTCCTTCCGTGGCCGTCGGCCCAGATGGCATAGAAATCGGGATGCGCGTTCAACGGACGCCGCGCGTATGAGTGATTTCGTTCGCTCTTGTTTGTGATCTGTTTTACTTTTTTCCAGGTCTTTCCCAGGTCCTTGCTTATCCATGCGGTCATTTCACCGCCGGGGTTATACGGCTGCGGGCCGGTCTCGGTCGGGCCGATGATTCGCCACGTTCCGTCGTCCTCGATGTAGAGCGATCCGGTGTCATAATTGTTGTCCGACGTCATCGCCGGCCTTATCAGCCAGTTCTTTCCCGTCCAGCGAGCGGTGGTCCACGTGCGCGGGCCATTTTCCGGGCCGACATTCGGGCCTTTGCTTGTAACAAACAGGATTACGGGCATTGCCTTCCTGTCGAACCCGATATCTTTCAGGTACACGTTCAATCCCTCGGCCTGGTAATCGTGGATAAGCGCCGGGTTCTTGACCTCGGTGAGCGGCAGCGCCGGCTTCTTCCCGTCAGCCGTCCGCCACGTCTTGCCGCAGTCGGAGGTTTCGATGTAGTACAGATTGGTGCGCCAATTCGAACCTTGCCAATCCGCACCTTTTTTCTTGGGGTGAAAATTGAACGCCGTGCCCGCCTTCTTCCCAGACGCAGACAGAGCGCTGATCTGGTAGTGCCCTTCCGAAATTGCCGCCAGTCGAACCCATTTCGACCATTTGACCCCGTCGGAACTGCTCATGAAGAAAATAGTGCGATTAGCGGGAGCACGGTAACGAGTGAAAAAAGCGAAGAATCCCTTTCCCGGAACGTACCACGGCTGCATGTAGGAGAAATTGGTCATCGGCACTTCTTTGGAGTCTTTAATCCGTGTGGCCTTGATGAGTTCAAACTCGTCGATGTCGTATGGTTTTTTGCTTCTGTGAATGTATGCCGGTCTCTCGCGGCCGTGGGAGGTCGAAAAGATCCAGATGTGTCCCTTTTCATCTACAGATATTACAGGATTGTCATGGGCATCGTGCGTCTTCTTGTCGCGCAGTATTGTCGGGCGCGGCACCATTCCTGTCTTGTGATCATAGTACGAAACCATATGCAGCAGTTTCGTATGGCTGTCGGCGGTCGTTCCGCCGTAACAGAAAAAAGTCTTCCTGGCCTTGTCGCAATAGACTCCAAACGGTCTGTGCTTTGCGCAATACGTGCCCAATCCTCCGCTATAGTAACAATAGGCATATTCACCGGGGTATGGCACAAGCGCGTACCAGATACCGCGATAGCCGTTGTCCCTGGCGTTAATAGTTATCATTGAAGCGGACTCCTTTTTCTTTTTCGCCGATAGACGGGCCGGTGCCGGCGGGCCTATGTATTCGGTCGCCACGACCACGTCGTCGAACCATACGGTGTTGACCTTGTTGGTCTTGGCAGAGTACTTCGTAACGTAAAGCATCAGCCAGAAGGCGTTGAGTTTGAGTTTCTTACTCGACCGCCAGTTGATGTTCTTGTGGTGGGCGAGTTTTACTCCGTCTATCCACAGTGCGACCTGCCCGTCGGGTTTTCCGGGCGTGTTGCACTTTGTCATGCACTCGATGCAGTACCACTTTCCACGTTTCGGGACGGCGTAAGGCTTTTTTGAAAAACCCTGTCCCCAGTATTTCCCGTCGCCGCAGCGTCTCATTTTCCACCAGTAGCAGTAGAAGTGCCACCCGCCCGGCGGGGGGCATTTTTTCCGAAAACCGGTCGGCTCGATACCGACGGAGAATTTCTTGTCGCCTGCCGGCAGCAGGCCTGCCCCGCCCGTCGGCCAGCGATAGGCCGGCAGTTCCGCGCCCATGTGCACGAAGTGATGGATGTAATCGCAGTCGGCGGCGAACTTCACGCAGAAGCGGGCGTACATCGTCTCATGTCCGGTCTGGAACCTGCGGAACAGGTGCCCGCCGCTGTTCTTGCCCATCGTGGCCGTTATTTGAAGCGCCTGTCTGCCGCTGTGGACGTTTTTCGCCTCGCGCACCAGTTTCAGCGCACCGGCTTTGTTGGAAATGCTCGTCCATCGTTTTTTATCGAAGGTCCTGGTCTTGTCCTCGAAATCTTCGTGCAATATCACAGCCGGGTCTTTGGCGATACCCTTATCGCCGGGATATTTGGCTGCTATCGACGCCGGGCGGGTCGTTTCGGCGGGCTGGGTTTTTGCGGACTCACCCGAAGACAAACCAACAGCAATACCCAATGCCGCCAGCGCCACAGACAGGAACAAAAGGTGTCTCATTGCTCGAATCCTCATAAAAGTACGTGATTTCAGGATACGCGGTGTTACAATGCCTATCTTTGACTCAAGCGTAGTATGTGGGATTCGCCCCTGTCAAGGACAGCGGCGATAAGACCGGGAAATTTCGAGAAAGGAAACTTATTCCATGTTTGACGTGATTATAAGAAACGGTCAGGTGATAGACGGTACGGGTAAAGATCGCTTCAGAGCGGACGTTGGTATCGTCGGCGACAAGGTGGTCAAAATCGGCGATTTGTCCGGCGAGGACGCTGCCGGCGTTATAGACGCCGACGGGCTTATCGTCGCGCCGGGCTTTATTGACATGCACGCCCACGAGTATTCGGTCCTTGCCGACCCGCGCGCCGACAGCAGTCTCCGGCAAGGAGTTACGACAATGGTCATGGGCAATTGTGGGATGTCGCTCGCCCCGGCCATTGGCGAGGGTCTCCCCGCCGTCAGGTCCATGCTCCAGACATTCGGCGAAGCCGCCGGTGAGGTCGAAATTCCCTGGTCGTCAATGGCTGATCACCTGAGCTACCTCGACGAGAACGGACTCATTTCCAATTACGTCATGCTTGTCGGTCACGGGACGGTGCGCGCATCGGTAATGGGCTTCGACAACCGCGCACCCAGCGCCGATGAAATGGAGCAGATGAAGCAGATCCTCGCCCAGGCAATGGAAGAGGGCGCCTGGGGACTGTCGTCGGGGTTGATTTACTTACCGGCGATGTACTGCGATACGTCCGAGTTAATCGAACTGGCCAAAGTGGCCGCCGAATACGGCGGGATTTACACCAGTCATATCCGGGGCGAACACGACCCGATCCTGAAAGACGCAATCGCCGAGGCCATCGAGATCGGCAGGCAGGCGAAGATTCCCGTCGAGATTTCCCATTTCAAGGCCTACGGTAAGAGTCTGTGGGGCCGGGCCGATGAGTTCCTTGCGATGATGGACGACGCCCGGGCCGAAGGTATCGACGTTGACGCCGACGCATATCCATACGTCGCCACCCATACCACGCTGCGAGCGATCCTTCCGGCGTGGATGCAGGAAGGCGGGACCGAAAAGATAGTCGAACGACTGTCCCAGCCTGAACTTCGCAACAAGGCCCGGCAGGAGATATCCGACGGGAAAGTGATCTATTTCAAGGGCGTCGGGTGGGACGGCGTGATGATTGTCCGAAGTAAACTGGACGAGACCCTGGACGGAAGAAGCGTCGCCGAGATTGCCGAGAAACGGGGCAAGGACCCCTGCGAGACGGCCTTTGACCTCCTGGAGGTCGAACCGGCCCTGCGGGCGACCTACTTCGCATTGAGCGAAGAAGACGTCCGCACCATCCTGAAGCACCCGTTGATGCGGATCGGCTCGGACAGTTACGCCCTGGCCGACCACGGCGTCCTCGCCCAGGGCAGGCCTCACCCGAGGTGCTACGGGACTTTTCCGCGCGTCTTGGGCAAGTATTCCCGCGACGAGGGGCTTTTTACGCTGGAAGAGGCCGTGCGGAAGATGACCTCCATGTCCGCGCAGAAGGTCGGCCTGACCGGCAGGGGCGTGCTGGAAGAAGGGGCCTTCGCAGATGTAGCCGTGTTCAATCCCGAAACCGTCATCGACCGGGCTACGTTCGAGGACCCGCACCAGTATCCCGTCGGGATCGATTACGTCCTGGTCAACGGGCAGGTCGTCGTCGATGCCGGCGACTACACCGGCGAACTGGTCGGCAAAGTCCTGCGGCACAAGTAGAGCGCCTTGTTATCAATAAGGTCGGCTGTTCTTGCGTTCTGCCCAGGATTCGAAGAGTTTGACACATTCATCGCGGAGGAAATCGCCGGTGATTTCGATGCTGCTTCGGCCAAGCGTTTTCATCTGCTCGTTGGAAATGGTCAATTCGCTGAAGCCGGCTTTTTCGGCGTCGGCGATCCGCGCGCCGAATACGATTTTGGAAATTCTCGCCCAGTGGCAGGCGGCGAAACACATCGGGCACGGCTCACAAGTCGAATAAATCACACAGCCAGCCAAATCGACAGTATCCAGTTTCCGGCAAGCGGCCCTGATTGCCTGGATTTCGGCGTGAGCGGTGATGTCGGTCTTGCTCCAGACGGCGTTGTGTGCGACGGCGATGATTTGCCCGTCGCGTACGATGCAGGCTCCGAATGGTGTCTGCCCGGCCTCGATGCCTTCGGTCGCGATCTTTATCGCCGCCGTCATAAACCTTTCGTCGTCCATTTTCATACCTTATCGTTTGGCGCTGTTCGCAAAGACAAGACGCGGGAAAATGATAAGACGGTCGGCGCAGCGAAGCAAGTTTTGCCACCGGCTTGACGGAGATTTGCCTTTTTTTATGCCGACAGCGCCAGCGGTCTGGCGGCGGGTCGGCGGGTCGGGCAGAGGGCGTTTTGCCTTGCGATCATGATGGCTGTGTGCAACTCGCTGGGGTGCAGCAGCGGTTTGAAGAGTACCTCGTCGCCTCCGCGTTGCCAGGCTCGCCACGCCCTGGCGAAGTCGGTCATCGCCGAGGTCAGCAGGATTGCCGGGCGAGGCTGGAGACGGGAAAAATCGCTCAGCAGATCGCCGTCGCAGCAGGATTCATACTCCGTGCTGACTATAATGACGTCGGGGCGCCACTTCAGCGACTGCCGGAGGGCGCGGTCAGGTTTGTTCTCGTGAACGACATGATGCCCGCGGGGCTCAAGGATGTCCCTCGTTTTGCAGAGGAATTGCAAATCCGAATCTACGATTAATATTTTCATGGACACAACGAGTTCCTTTGTCGGTTTTGTCTAATGCCAGCCCTTCAGGCACGGCGGCGTCCACAGACCTAATCGACAGGGAACCAGGCCGGCTTAAGTAAGAGTAAGCGGCAAAATTTATTTCGGCAAAGACGCTCCCCGCTCATGGCGAACCGGCCAGGCACTTTTTCTTCGCTCTTTGTTACTTACCTTTTCCTTTTCGGCGAAATCGGCCGAACCTGCTCGCTCTTCACCAAACCCGCGCGGTAACATTTTCATCACTTGCCGTAGATTAGTACAACCTGGCTGACAATTCCCGTATTGCCGAATTTGTTCTTGGTCCGAGCCTGAATTGTGTTTTGGCCTTTGCGCAGTTTCCAGGTGAACGCAGGATGCGACGGTTTCCAGGACTTGTTATCAAGTTTTACCTCAAAGGTATCAAAGTTGGGGGTAACGGTTTCCAAATTAATCCAAAGATTGCCAGGTTTATCACCGTATTGTAAATCAATTGCAGTTTGATTCAGCGTCCAATAAAAATCGGCGTCCCTGTCTGTATATTTGGTAAATTCGGGCAGGAAGCGAACTTTTCTGTCCCGCCACCATAGTCGGCCATTCCAGCGGAAAGAATGACAGCCGTCCCAGATGGGATTATGACTGTTCCAGGAAGCCTGGTCATTCCTTAACCAGATGGAAGCAGCGTGAAACCTTTTAAAGGGAGAGGCAGAAGCACTTAGACCTTTGGTCGGCTTCTTCATCCGACTAGCCTTACCGGGAATAATTTCTATGGATCGGGCAAGTTGATCGTTGAGACTGGCTTTGTGCATCTCCAATATGTTCAGGAGCCTTCCATCCTTGCCGGCGTGATAGTCGTTGCGGGGGTCCATATAAATCCATTTCTTATGATCGTTTGACCAGATTTCGGTGACACAGTGCCCGGTTCCCGGGATACTGGAAAGCAGAACCGGCCTGGCCTGCAACCCGATAGCCAGACAACTTTGGATAAAGAGATGAGCATAGTGATGGCAAAACATGACAGTTCTTTTTCCACAATGTCCAGTCGGCTTGCCTGTCCAATCCAGGATGGCAAGGGCCTCGTCGATATAGGAACCTGGTCCGCTTTGTCTTGGCTCTAACTGCTTCCGGCTCCAACTGCACAGACGCAGATATTTCTCAAACTCGGTCTTGGCGCCCTTGACGACCTCATCCAAATTGTTCTCTTCCCTCAATACCTTTAACTTCGGCTCGTCCCATCTCTGATATGTGAAAGGCCAGGAACTTTGGACAATCGTCTCATTTTGATATTCGCTGATTTTTATCCTCTTCTCATCAGGACTGGGACGGGAAATGACAGATCCGCTGATTTTCACACTTTTCAATGCAGGTGTTTGCTTAGGATCACGAGTAACAAGAGTCGCTTTCCATTGAATATATCTGAGTTTGGGCGACTTGAACTGTTCGCCCGGCTTATAGGGCTGCGACCATTCGGTCCACGTGGCGGGATTGTAAAGTCGGGTCAGGCCCGAACGGGTGCGAATGACTACCGCGGCGCCTTTGGGCGTATCGGCCTTCCATTGAAGCAGGAGTTTCTTGACTATTATCTGTCTTTTGATCTTTTCGGAAGAGGCCGATTCGGCCAGGTCTATTACCGGTGAGGTGATGCTTCCGGCAGGGGAGTATCGTTTCAGCCTCAACCTGATCAGGAACTCCCCGTTATGGTCGCCGCGTATGCCCATAGCGTCATAATTCCAGGTTTTTCCTCCATCGTTGCTTTGTGCGCTGCGGTTGGGGACAATTGAGTTTTCAAGGCCTATTCGCCAGGTGCTGCCTTTGTCGCTCCTAAAGACAATCTCATTTGAGCCCTGCCTTAAATATTGAGCCGGGATATTTGTCGTGAACCAGTCAAGCCCACGACCACGCCAACTTTTCTGAGCGGGAAAGGTTATACTATGACCGTTAATATCAATGTAGAGAGGTGGGTGTTGGTCCGAAGGAACAATAGGTTTACCGGATATAGAGAAAAGGTGTGTTCCGTGGGCCAGGAAGACAAGTTGGGCTGAGAACACATCGGGGTCTTCTACGAGTAGTTCTTTCTTGATCCAGACTCTATCGTTGACCGCTGCCGGCAGGACCGGAAGGCTCTTATTGGTCGGTTCGATAAGGGATGTGTTGCCGGTTTCATCAAAGATATTGACCCATTTAGTCAGAACTACTTCATTAGGCCGAGTGCGAATGTCAATCTCTTCATCGCAAGTGGCCGAGTAAAAATCCGATGAAGAGGAAAAGGTCAGACTGAAAGGCACTTTGGATTGATGGGCGAAGGTAATTTTTAGTTTTTCAATTTCTTCGATTAGTTTTATGGAACAACCCGGTCCGGTAGGGGCATTGGGAGGGGTGTTGGGCAGCGGTTTAACCGTGGAGGCTTTTCTTGCATATTTTCGGTGTGGTCTTTTTAGGGCCAGCCTGACCATATATTCGCCGTTAACCGAAAAATTATAGCCGAGTTGATGGTAATTCCAGATGGTTCCCTGGTAATAGCCTTTGGCGCTGCGGTTGTAATGGCAGCGGGTGGCGATACCTAATACCCAGGAGTTGAAAGTGGTCGAGTCGCTCTTGAAGATAATGTCATTCCGCCCCACCCGAAGCGCCGAGGCTGGAACCTTCACCGTCAGCCACTTGAATTTGCCCGGCGTTTTGCCCGCAGTGACTTTGCTTACCTTACCGTTGATTTCGACAAACAGCGGCGAAGTGTTGCCTTCATATTCATAGATATTAAACCGCAATTCCGCCTCTGCCAAAGGCCCCTTTTCGATCAAGAGTTCCTTTTTCGCCCAGGTGAACCGGGTAATTTCCTCGCCCACCTCCGGGTAACGCTTGCCGTCGTCATCGGCGTGCTCATCGCTGTATTTGCTCGTCCTGATTTTAACCGTACCACCAGACTCCATGATTTTCTCGGCCGCTTCTCCAACAAGATGGCCGACCAGTATCACTGTGCCCATCGCTGCCGCCAACGTCCATGTAATTCTCTTTGTTTCTCTCATTTTGCAATCTCCAAATCTTTTTCCATTTTCTGCGCTTCGAGTACGCAGGTGTAAGACCTCATAAGCGGGCCGGCTTAAGTAAGAGCACCCGTCAAAATGCGTTTCGGCAAAAATGCCCGCCGCTCATGGCGAACCGGCCGGGTGCTTTTTCTTCAATTCCGCTTCGGTTACAGTCTTGCCGTCAAGGATGGCGGTGATGGTATAGGCGGGTTTATTCGGGTCGGACCGATACCAGTGCGGGCCGGGATTGACGCCGGTGATGATTTTCTTCTTCCCGCCGGCCTCGACGGTAATAGTGTAGGTGAACTCTTTCCTGCCGGCTTTGTCCTGAACGAAATCCGGCAGGATCAGTGTCGCCGCCTTGTCCGAAGGCAATGGCGTATGCCCGGTCCTGGTTGTTTTTGTGGTCGAGATCGGCTGACCCATCTTTATC
Organism: Planctomycetales bacterium; assembly: GCA_030631125.1. The sequence continues at coordinate 7,360 of DAOVLS010000013.1, read as the reverse complement.
GCCACAACGCAAAGACGTGGGTCCTTGTTGAAGCAGACATATTTGGTAACCATATTCTCCGGCGGATACTTGCTGCCGGTCGCTTCGCAGGTAGCTTTTACCTTTTCCCCCGAAACTGCTTTACCCGCCCTGACAACCTTCACATCCAGATAATACCTGGGCACGGCGAAAGCCCGCTCTTCGGGAATGCTTATCGACTTGAACCGGCAATTCACCATTCCCAGAACGCTGTTGTAGTATTCAGGCCAGCGGCTGTTCCAGAAGGACATCATCTTTACGCTCGGCTTCACCACTACATTCTCATTGCCGAAGTCGCAGTTGCAGATGTTCAGTCGGTCCCTGTCGCTGAAGAGGCGGAAAGTGATGTCCACCGGACTCTTGGCGGCGGAGAATTTAATCCCCTGTAAATCGAAGAGAGAAGTGTTGAAGTTCTTGATAAATAAGCAGAATGCTTTCGGGCCTTTGACGAACTTTTTTCGTTTTTCGACTTCACTTCCCGGTCCGGCTGAGTATTCGCCGGCATCCGCCTGGTGAAGGTTGGTTAGGTTGACATTTCGCAGCCGCACTTCGCGCGGAGCATCAATGAACATATAAGCGCAGTTGTCGATTGTCGAATCTTCCACCAGAAAAGCCCCGAAACTGCCGTAGGAAAGGGCGTTCAAGCCTCCCGTCTCCATCCCCAGGTTGTAGCCGTAGTTCGCCGCCCCGGTAAATCTCCACAGGTAATAGTTCGGCGTGTCAGAAGTAATGGTGCTGTTTTCAATCTTAACAGTAGCGCCGTACATTACGGCGATTTTATGCTCGCCCGGCCTGGCGCAGTGCATCCGCAGAGTCGTATCCTTGATGATCAGTTCCGCCCCTTCATCGACCACCAGGTCGGTGTAACATATCCACGCTTTCTTCGCGGCGTCATACTTGAACTTCGACGGGTTCTTGACCATTCGGTTTATGTCTTCGGGGGTTACTCCCGCACCCTGCACCACGATTCCCTTGCCATAGACAGGATGGTAATTCCGCTTTCCTCGCATCCATCTCAGTTCTCTGCCTTTCCACTCCTTTATTCGCCTTGCGCTGACCCTATGTCCGTGATGCCGCTTGTTAATCGTGTTTATCTCGGCCTGCGTGTACTGTCGCATCCTGTAATCTTTCCATTCATCCTCCAGGTAGGTGTTTGCCGGATCGACAACCGGCTCCGGCTTCCACCGCCAGTTCTCAATGTACCGCCCATAGGCCGCCGACTTCGGGGGGAACAGGTATTTGTCTTTGTATATCTCCAGCCCGTCCACGTACACAGTTACCCTTGGGAACATATCCCACAGAGGACGATTCAGGCTCATTCGCAGGAAGGTTGAGGTATCCCCGGCCTTACTGTGGCCGCGGAACTGAAGGTAGGTCTTGTTCTTCTGGATGTCGGTAATGTAAGTGTAAAGTCCCCCGTCCGGGGTCCTGATAATAGTTACCACGTACCATCCTCTTCCGTGCTTGAAGCCCGAATCTACGCTCATTCCCATCCGGTATCCAAATCTCGGAACGCACCGCACGAAGAAGTAGTTGTGGCTGTCGGCGACCTTGTTGTACTTGTATTCGTGGCCTCTGCTGCCTTCTTTGTCGCGGATGAAGGTGTAGTATATCTGCGTTCGCGGGCCTGAGCCGCCGTTGGGAGGAATGAAGTAACCCATGGGAAACTTGAACAGGAATCGCCAGGTGCCGTAGGCGGTCTTCGAGGGCGCGCGGAGTGTATGTGCCTTCTGCCCGCCCTTGCCCGGCTCCATCCAGCAGCGCTCGACGTTGGGCGGATTATACCTCTTCTCCTCTACCTTCCACTCCTTCATCGGCCTGCCCCATGGGTCGGTTTCTCGCCGGTCCGAATATTTTCCGTCGGCGAAGTATTCAAAGAAAGCCGGCGCTTCGGTTTTACTTAGCGTGGACACCACCCATTCCTGATGTGCCTTGGCGTCCTTGTTGCCGGTGGTGAGGTGGATTTCCCATATGCCTTTTTCGCGGGGCACGGTCCACGTAAATGTGTCTGTCTTTGCCTTTTGCAGTTCTTTATTTACCTGCCAGACGTATTTCCGGGCGTCCTGGGCCTTTACGCTGAAGGTAATTTTATCCCCCGGCCTGACCAGGTACATCCTGTCGCGCGGACCTCTCTTGTTGCGGGGACTGCCTCCTCTTGATGAGAAATCCTTTATCACAGGCGTTGCAAAAGCCTGTCCCACGGGGACAAGCCCGCCGACAGATAGCATCATCGCGCACACCGCCGCCACAGTCCTGATTTTTGCAGCCGTTATCATTTTTGTTGCTCCTTTCGTGGTCGATAATCGCCGCCGGATTCCGTCGCTGCACGCGCGGCGTCTGATTCGCCTGTAATTTATAAACCCCTTCCCGCCGCGGCGGGGCGATAAATTTCGTCTTTGTACGCCTCTGACGGTGGACAGGCCGGTTCAATATATATAGAGTTGCCTGCCGATATAAGGAAGCGGTGAACGTTGTGAAGATTTTTCGTCATATTTGTTTGGTGGTCGTCGGCGTCATGGTTGCCGGGGCGGTAACTTGCGCCGCCAGGCGCGAGATGCCGGCGCTGACGCCCGACCAGCAAATCGAACTGAAGACCCTGACCGCCCAGTTGTCCGACCCGGATCGCACCGCCAGGACCCGTGGCGAGGCGGCGCTTCTGCTGCTTGGGCGGACCTATCCCCAGGCCGGCGTCGTACTGCGTGATTTTCTGGCGGATGCGTCGAACCGTCCGGCCCAGGTCGCCGTCGCCGGCGCAATTGTCCAGTCGGGACGGTCCGACAAGCAGTTTGTCAAACCGCTCGCAGCGATGCTCACTTCCGACGAGCCGGCGGTTCGGTCTCCCGCCGCCGAGGCCCTGGCCGCATGCAAGGATTGCGGGGGGCTTGACGAACTGATTCGCATCCTTTCGGACCGGCGGACAGATCGCGACATCCGCATGGTGATAATTTCAACCATGCAGCGGATGCTGGACAAAAAGGCGGTCGATGCCCTGGTGTCCGCCCTGAACGACAAGGACGAGTCGATTCGCCACGCCGCCTGCGACGCCCTGGCCAATCTGACGAGTATCCGCACCTTCGGGCGGGATACGCGGCAATGGAAAGGATGGTGGTCGAAGAACAGGAATAAGCGTCGCAGCGACTGGCTGGCGGACCTTGCCGAGAGCCTCGCCGGCGCGAACCAGAACCTGAAGCGTAACAACGCCGAACTTCGCCGCCGCCTGGCGTCGGCCATGAACGACCTGTATGCCGCCACCGGTCCGGATGGGCGGGACGCACTGTTGACCGAGATGCTGGCCGACCCGTTGAGCGAGGTCCGCCTGGTAGCCGTCAAACTCGTCCAGCAGCGACTCGCAACAGGGAAAAAGCCGGGCGAACCTCTGGTAGCACAGGTTCGGGCGAGAGTGGCCGATACCGACCCTTCCGTCAGGGCCGGCGCCGTCGTCCTGCTGGCGAACATGGCCGACAAACAGGCCTCCGGTCTCCTCACGACCCGGCTGAAGGTCGAGCAGTCCGACGAGGTCCGCCGGGCGATCTATCAGGGGTTGGGGTTTCTGGGTGATGTTTCCGTGTGGGAGCGGCTTCTGGTCGGTATTGCCGAACCTGACCGGCGAGTCGCATCGGCGGCGGCCGGGGCGCTGACGCGGATAGCCGGGAAGAACAGCCTTTCCGATAAACGCCGGGCAGCGGCGTCGTCGGCGCTGACGAAGCGCTATAAAGCCTGCGCGGGTAACGGTTCGTCCGGTCTGCGCGAGGCGCTGCTTGAGGCGATGGGCGTATTGAAGGATGAGCGTCTGGCCGGGCTGCTGACCTCCGCCCTCAAAGACCCTTCGGCGGCGGTCCGCCTCAGCGGGATCAAGGCGCTTGAGCGTCTCCGGCTGTCCGAGAGCGCATCGGCGATAGCGCCGCTTGTGCGCGACGGCGACCGCGGTGTGCGTCTTGCCGCCATAGCGGCGGTCGGTTCGCTGGGCGCTGCAGAGCACATTGAGACAATCCTCGCCCGCACCGATGCCAAAGTCGAGCCGGACGCCGCCGTCGCAGCCCAGGGGTGGTCGGTCGTGATGAGCCTGCTGGCGAAGGTCGAAACCGCAAAGTTGCAGGCCCTGGCCGAGAAACTCGCTCGGCGGTCCGACGCGGGCGAATACCTCATCGACGTATTAAAACTCTGGTCCGGAAGGATACCGGCCGAGCAGGCTGATGAGTGGATTCCGGTTCGTCTGCGTCTGGGCCGTGCGCTGCTGAAGGCGGGCCGACCCGCCGAAGCCGCCGGCGAACTGTCCGCCGTCCACGCCGCTATGGTCGAGGCCAAAGACGCCCGTACGCCGAAAGTGTGGCGCGAATGGATCGAGGCGCTGCTGGTGGCGGGAGACGCATCCGCCGTTACCACCATAGCCGCCGTCGAAGACGACAGTCAGTTTGCATCGGCTACAGCGGCGCTTCAGAAACGTCTGGACGCCCTGAGCGCCGCCAAAGATTTCGACGCAGTGGTTCGCCTTGCCGGTAGCGCGCTGAAGCGATTGGGCGATCGTCTGAATGCGCCACAGAAAAAGGTGATTGAAAAGGCCCTCGCCCAAGGCCAGGCCCAGCAGCGACTTGCCGACCGCCAGCGGGTCGCAACGCTGGTTGCCAGACTGACCGGCGCGGACGACCCCGCCCGCCAGGCCGCAGCCAGAGAACTTGCGACGATGAAGGAACGGGCGGTCGAACCGCTCATTGAACAATTACGAAAAACAATATCTTCGGAAAAGCCCGACCCCGCCGTCGAAAAGGCCATTCTCAAGATCATCTCGGCACTGGCGCCGGAGTTGAAAGGTTATGACCCAAAGTCCGACGCCGCCGAACGACTCAAAACGCTGGATGAGTGGATCAGGAATTTGTAGGCTGGGACGGAGCAAAGCGGAGTCCCACCTTACACCTGAAAAAGAGAATATTGAATATTGAACAGAGAATTTTGAATGACGAAGTAAAAAAAACATCTCTCATAGACGGGTTGTTTCTTTTACTTCGAAATTCGACATTCCGTGTTCATTATTCAATATTTATTTTTTCCCATGAATAAAGGTGGGACTCCGCTTCGCTCCGTCCCAGCCTACCTGTTACGGAGTAGTAGAAAGGCTTATTGAATGGTCAAGGTTTGCGTTGGTATAGACTTGGGTGGGACGTTTGTCAAGTTCGCCCTTCTGGATGAGGAAATGTCCGTGGCCGGCGCGCTTCAGTTGCCCACGCCGGTAGATGTCGGCGCTGACAGCGTGATTGAGACGATGGTCTCCGGGGCCAAACAATTGCTCGACCGTGAGGGCGTATCAGCCGGTGATGTAGTTGGTGTCGGCATCGGCTCGCCTGGTCCGCTGGACCTGGCCGCCGGCGTGGTCATCGGCTCACCGAACATTCCCGGCTTCGTCAATGTCCCGCTCCGCGACCGCGTCGGCGACGGGCTGGGTATTCAAACCGTTTTGGAAAACGACGCCAACGTCGCGGCGCTGGGCGAATACCTCTGCGGGTCGGGCAGGGACACGGACGTGATGGTCATGCTGACACTGGGAACGGGCGTCGGCGGCGGGATAGTCATCGCGGGGCAACTCGCCCGCGGCGCACACGGGATCGGCGCTGAACCAGGTCACATAATCGTCGAGCCGGACGGCGAGCCGTGCCCCTGCGGGCAGCGGGGTTGCCTGGAGCGCTATGCGTCGGCGTCGGCCCTGGCGCGGTACGCCCGCCGCCTCATCGAACAGGAAGGCCGAAAGAGCAGCCTGACCGACCTGCTGGATGAGAAAGGCGACCTCGACGCCGCGGATGTAAACAATGCCCGCCGTGCCGGCGACGACCTCGCCGCGGAGGTGTGGGACCGCGCAATCCGCTACCTCGCCCTGGGCTGCGTAAGTATCACACGCCTGCTCGACCCGGACCTGATCGTTCTGGGCGGGGGTATGGCAAAGGCCGGAGAAGACCTGACCGAACCGCTGCAACGTCATTTCGACCGACTCCACTGGACGATCGACGAACAGAAGACGGCCCTTGCCCTGGCGTCGCTAGGCAACGACGCAGGCGTCGTCGGCGCCGCCGGAGCCGCATGGAAACAGTTCGGATAAAGGATTTTGCATAGTCTGTGGGGATAAAAGATGTTATATTCGGGGAACGTCTGTTACGGGAATCATCGATACTTATTATAAAAGAGAAAGGGTTTTGAAATGGTGCTTCATGTCATCCGAGCGATTTTTGTTCTTGTCATTCTTGGTATTGCCATCAGCTACGCACTGACTCCCGAAGTGCGAGGCACGCCGGACGCCGGCGAGGAAATGATGTTCATGAGAATGGCGCTGGTGATGGTCATCCCCGTGATCCTGGCTGTTGCGCTGATACTGACGGACATGGGCTTTCACAAAAAGAACCTCAGCGGTATCAGCGGACTGTTTTTCGGCGTTGTAGCCGGTGTGTTCCTGGCGTATATCCTGGGAATAATAGTGGATTTGGGTGCGTCGGTTTTCGCGCCCGTCGGCGCGAAGATCGCGCTGGTGAGCATGATCAAACTGCTCGTGGGGGCCTGTACAATCTACTTGTGCGTCTCCTTCGTGATGCAGACGAAGGACGATTTCAGGTTTATCATTCCCTACGTGGAGTTTTCCAGGCAGAGCAAGGGTTCGCATTCGCTGGTGCTTGACACTTCGGCCATCATCGACGGGCGGATAGCCGACGTCGCCGAAACGCGAATCATGGAGGGGACTCTGGTTGTTCCGCGTTTCGTTGTTGAGGAGACCCAGGCCATCGCCGATTCGTCGGACAAACTCAGGCGCAGCCGAGGCCGGCGGGGGCTTGATATGCTCAACCGGCTCCGGAACAACGACAAAATCGAAATCCGCCTGACCGATGCGCGTATACCGGCCGTTGAGGAGGCGTCCGAGGTGGACCATAAACTGGTCGCTTTGGCCGAGCACCTCGACGCCCGTATCGTTACGAACGATTACAACCTCAACAAGGTCGCTCAACTCCGCGGCGTGGAGGTAATCAACATCAACGACCTCGCCAACGCGCTCAAACCCGTCGTCCTGCCGGGAGAGACCGTAACGGTTAGGATCGTCAAGCCTGGCGAAGAGGCCGGACAGGGCGTCGGATACCTCGACGACGGAACCATGGTCGTCGTCGAGCAGGCCCGGAGCCACGTCGGCGAAGACCTGACGGTCGTGGTTACATCGGCACTCCAGACGTCAGCCGGCAGGATGATCTTCGGCAAAACCGACAACAACACCGTCTGATTGCGGATTGTGGATTGCGGATTGAGGATTGAGATTTTTTTCCTAGTCCCAAGTCCCTTTTTTCGGTATTCCTGTATTCCGGTCTTACGGTTCTTT
>DAOVLS010000382.1 GCA_030631125.1 Planctomycetales bacterium | reverse complement strand
CCGAATATGACGCCATCTTGGAAACAAACAGCCCGTTTGGATGCGGGAATACAAACTTGACCTTGTATTCGCCCAGTTTCTCGACACGGCCGAACTCGCCGCGAATCTTCATTATCCCCGGCGGATCGGCCATGATGGTCTTGTCGGTGCACTCATAGTTCCACCAGTACATTATGTCGTCGGCGGTGAACGGGTGTCCGTCGGACCATCTGACCCCTTTGCGGAGGGTAAAGGTGAATTCCTTGTTGTCTTTCGATACCGAGAAACTCTTGGCCAGGTGCGGGACGATCGGATAACCCTGCGGAGAAAAACGCACCAGATTGGCGTAGGCCATCCGGTAGGTCATGTGGTAGATTTCACCGGGGGCTGTGGATACCCGAAGCCAGGTTCCGCCGTGCTTTCCGACCTTTCCGTCGATACCGAGCATCACGCACGGCTCGGGTCCTACGCGCTCCGCCACCGGCGGGAGTTTGCCCTCTTTGACGAGTTCTGCCAGAACGGGCGATTCGCCCTTGGGATACCACGGCGCGGACTTGCCTTTGGAATAATCGACGTCTATTTGAAGCCGGGGGGGATTCTTACGATCCAGTATGGTCTTGCGAGCCTCCTCGGCTGCGGCAACTTCCCTGGCGTCATACGATGGCGGTTTGGCCGGTATGTCAGGCCCGACGATCCTACCGGAAACCAACACGAAAAGCCCGAAGCCTATCGCTGCTCCGGTCAGCCAAAGAAAAGTTTTTCCTATCGACTTCAGATTCATCGTATCTCTATAAGTTCCTGCCGACAATAAACACGACAATTCGACAAGGGTATCGCGCTATTCGAAAAATGCAAAGACAAATTTTCAGAACCTGTTCGTTTGATGGGTGCCATGCCCTCACGCGCAGCGAAGCGAAGCGGGTGGGCATGTTTAGGCTACAGCATTTTCACGCCCTTCACTTCATTACGGGCGAGAACATGGCGCCCATCAATTAAGGTGTTGCAAATTACTATTGTTCCGTCAATATCAAATCTATTAACAATTTCGGGCGTTATTAATTCAACACAGAGACACAGAGGAACAGAGATATAAAAAACAGAATAATCTTTTTCTATTCTCTGAATCTCTGCGTCGCATAACCACGCTGACAAATTTAAAGTTGACAGAATACCGGGCAATTGATTTCTTATCGCACTCTCGGTCGTCGTCGCGGGTCGGGCTTTCGGGCTTCTTCGGAAATTTTTCGCAGCAGGTCGTTTTGGTCCGTATTCCTGTCGGCCTTGAGTTGCTGCATCTGCTCAAGCCGGCGGCGGCGAATAAGAACCTCGGCGGCGTCGGCGAGAGTCTGGGTGTAATTACCGCGATCCTCACCGGACGATTGGAGGTCCGTAACAACCCTGCCCCATTGCTCGGACTCGCCCGCCGTCAACAGCGCCGTCATCTCCAGGCGGGATTCGCCGGCCAATCGCCACACCTGCTCGGCGATGCTCTTCAGCAGCGTTTCGGCGAACATCTCCGGGCTGATGGTGTCGCGGACCGACTCGAAAAGTTCGGGCTTGTTAATCAGTACGCCGAGCAGCCATTGTTCCGCGCGGACGGTCGCGCCGTTTGTGTCCGTTTGAACGGCGTCGGTCTGGCCTGAAGCCCCGCCGGTGCGGCGAATCCGGCGGGAAAGACGACGCATCTGCTCGGAAACATCCGCCGGCGAAAGTCCGACCAGTTCGGAAACCTGGCCTATCAGAAGCCCTTCCCGCAGCGCGTCAATCGACCCGTAGGCCGACGACGAGACCACCAGGCGGAGGAATTCCTCAAGGATAGTGCGTTTTTCAGGTAAGGTGTCGGCGCTGCGATAGGCGTCCGCCCTGCGGTTCCAGGCAAAGCCGAGGGCGTCGGGCGCGCCGGTGATCAGTTCGCGCACAGCGTCGGGGCCGGCGGCGAGGACGTAATCGCACGGGTCCTTGACGGCCTGGCCTGCGATTTCGGCCTGCGGCACGGTGGCGACGCGGACGTGAAGCCGCTGGGCGAGAAATATTTCAATCGCCCGTTCAGCGGCAGCCTGACCGGCAATGTCGGCGTCGAAAACCAGGACAACCTCGCGGGCGTACCGACCAAGCAGGCGAACGTGCCGTTCCGTCAACGACGTACCGAGCGTCGCGGCTACGTTTCCGATGCCTTCCTGCATGAGCATCAGTGCGTCGAGGTAGCCTTCAACCACAACGGCCTGGCTGGCCTGGGCGATGACGCGGTGCGACCAGTTCAGACCGTAGAGGTTGGCGGACTTGTCGAACAGAGCGGTTTCCGGGCTGTTGAGGTATTTCGCCCGCTCGTCGGCAGACATTGCCCGTCCGCCGAAGGCGATTACCTTACCCGTCACGTTGAATATCGGAAAGATCAGCCGATTGCGGAACCGGTCGTAAGACGAGCCGTCGTCGCGCTGCACGACAAGACCGGCCGCCGTCAACTGCCTGTCGGTAAAGCCCGCGCCGATGGCGGCTGAACGCAGCGATTCCCACGAGTCCGGCGCATAGCCAATCCCGAACTTTTTGATCGATTCGTCGGTGAGTTTCCGGCTGTGGGCGTAATCCAGTGCGGCGGCGCCTGCTTCAGAAAGCAGTTTGTCCCGGAAGAAGCGGGCGGCGAACGTCGTCAGTTTGACCAGCGTCTCGGCGGACAGGTCGCTATCGGTTCGCTGCGGCGTCCGGTCCTGCGGGACGGGGATGCCGGCTCGTTCAGCCAATTGGCGGACGGTATCGGGGAACGTCGCCTTCTGAATTCCCATCAGGAACTGAAAGACGCTCCCACCTGCCCCGCAGGCGAAGCATTTGTAAATCTGCTTGGCCGGCGAGACGTACATGCTCGGACGGTGGTCTTCGTGGAACGGGCAAAGCCCGACGAACTCCTTCCCCCGCTTTTTCAGCGCAACATATTGGCCGACCACATCGACAATGTCGGTGGCCTGCTGGACCTGGTTGACGAACCTTTCAGAAAAACGCGCCATTACATTCAATTGTCAATGGTCAATTGCCAATTGTCAATTGGCTGCTATATCACTGTCATACCAAAGTAGAAATGTCCGGTCCTAACAAAGTAGAAATGTCCGCTTTCCTGACAAT
>DAOVLS010000351.1 GCA_030631125.1 Planctomycetales bacterium | reverse complement strand
TCGGTTGCGGTAATGGCGTTTGCGTCGGCGAAGAACCCGTCGCACAAGACGGTCCTGGCCGATGCACTTAAATTCCTTCGGGGACAACAGATTACGTCCGGCTCAAAGACCCCCGCCGGCGAGGACGTCGGCGAAAAACATCCTTACGTCGGGGGCGTCAGTTACGGCAAGCAAGGCCGACCTGATTTGAGCAATGTCGGAATGTGGATGGAGGCGTTGCACGAAGCGGGCGTTCCCGCCGACGACCCCGCCATGCAAAGGGCGATGGCGTTCGTAACCCGCCTCCAGAACCGCACCGAGGGGACGGAGGGACAGGTATTCGTCGTTCGCGGTACAGACGACGGCGGGTTCATCTACGCCGTCAGGCAAAAGGACGGACAATTCGTGGGCGAGTCCAAGGGCGGGTCGGGCAGGCGAGGCCTGCGGTCCTACGGTACGATGACGTACATCGGCTTCAAGAGCATGCTCTACGCCGACGTCGCGCGTAACGACCCGCGAATCCGGGCCGCTTACGAATGGATAAAAAAATACTGGCGGCTTGATTCCAATCCCAACATGCCGGAATTGCAGTCCAAACAGGGGTTGTTCTATTACTACCACGTTTTCGCCAAGGCGCTCCGCGCCTGGGGCCTGGACGAAATCCCCGACAGCCGGGGCGTCAAGCACAACTGGAGGCACGAGTTAATTGACGTGCTGGCCGCTCAGCAGAACGAGGACGGTTCCTGGGTTAACAAGGACGAGGAACGCTGGTTCGAAGGCAATCCGGTATTGGCGACCTGCTACTCCGTCCTGGCGCTGCAGGAAACGTTGAAGTGATTTCCAATTAAAAAAAAGCAAACCACAAAGGCCACAAAGAACACAAAGGATAAAAAATATTTTCTAATTCTTTTGTTCTTTGTGTTCTTTGTGGCCTTTGTGGTTTATTTTGTTTCCATGGATATACGTTCTTTTCAGGGTTGGCGTTATAGCGTTACCGGCGACATCAGCGGACTGATTGCCCCGCCGTATGACGTCCTTTTCCAGGCGGACAAGGACGCGCTGCTGGCGGGCGATTCGCGTAATATCGTGGCTGTGGATCTGCCGCATGTTCAGCCGAAGCAGGTCGGTCCCGACGAGGCATATCTCGCCGCAGCCGATTGCCTGGAGCAGTGGAGGTCCACGGGTCTGCTGCGACAGGACGATAAGCCTGCAATTTACGCTTACCAGCAGACCTATTCCTGGGCCGGCAGAACCCACACGCGCCACATGATGATCGCCCGCATCCGCGCGACCGAGTTGGGCAAAGAGGTCATCCCGCACGAAAAGACTTTCGCAGGTCCGAAGGCCGACAGGCTGAAACTCACCGAATATACCCGGATACAACTTTCGCCGATCTTCGGGTTCTATAACGACCTCGGCGGGACGGTTACCGATATGCTTCAATCGGTAACCGACAGCGAACCTGACGCCGCCGGTTCTCTAAATGACGTAACGGAGAAACTTTGGGTCATCTCCGACGAGAAGGTTATTGACTCGATAGCATCGGCCCTGCGCGACGAACCGGTCTTTATCGCCGACGGGCATCACCGATATACAACGGCTTTGAATTACCGCGACAGTCTCGGCGAAATTCCCTTAGACCACCCGGCCAATTATGTCATGTTCGTTTTGGCGGCGATGGACGATCCGGGCCTGATCATACTGCCGACGCACCGTATCATTCGTGGTTTGAACGGTTTCGACCTGGAGAAATTCGTTGCCGATACCGCTGATGTCATGGATTACGAGCCGGTTCGCCTGCAGGCATCAGACGTTGCCGACGCCGATGCTTTTCTCAAGCCCTTTGGTCGTCATGCGATGGCCTTGGCCGGCGGAGGATGCGCGTTTGTCGCAAAGCCAAAGGGCGTTTCCATAATGACCAAACTCGCCCCCGACCAGACCGACGCCTGGCGTGAACTTGACGTAGCCATTCTTCATCGGTTGTTGATTGACAAGTGCCTGGCGGATTGGTGGACGGATGATACGTTTATGGATTACACACCCGACGGATCAGCGGCCCTGGCCGCTGTTGAGTCCGGCGAAGCCGACCTGGTCGTGCTGCTTCAGGCGACGCCGCTGTCGGCCGTGCGGGAGATCGCCCTCGCCGGCGCTGTCATGCCGCACAAGAGCACCTATTTCTATCCCAAGGTCGCAACGGGAATGGTTCTGTACGGGTTGGAATGAAATGGCAAGCGAGATAGACAAGTGGCTTCGAAACGGCCCCGAGCGGCTCCTAAGAAAAGCGGGCATACGTCGGGCTTATCGCGTATTGGACCTTGGCTGCGGGGAGGGGCGATACGCGATACCGGCGGCGAGGATCGTCGGCAGCGCCGGCCGCATCTTCGCCGTCGATAAGGAAAAGCAGCACCTGCGCGAGATAAAACGCCGGGCAGGGAAGGAAGGGTTAACAAATATCGACGCGATCCATGTCCCCCGGTACGGCAGAGTTCCCCTGCGGGCTGGTACGATTGACGTGGTTGTCCTCTACGACGTGCTCCACGGCGGTTACTTCCCCCAAAGATCGCAGCGGGACGATCTTCTGAACCGGATTCACAGGTTACTGAAGCCCGGAGGGATTCTCTCGTGCCATCTGACCCACTTGAGGGAGTACGGCTGGACTTTCAAGGAAACGCTGGCGGAAATAAAGAGCGCCGGCTTCCGGCTTCGCGGGCAGACCCGGCCAAGGCTCGTTCACGCCGATAAACTCGTCAGGGAACGCATATTCCAATTCAGGAAATCCGCAATATCCGTCAAAGGGAAACGAAAATGCTGATACCGCTGAAAGTTGATGTGCCAATGGACCGCAGGCCTTGGGTCAATTACGCCATCATCGCCATTACTGTTGTCGTCAGCGTCGTTGCCTGGCTGGATATTGACGGGATTTTCCTCCCGCTGGCCGGTTTCGGAACCTCCTGCCTGTTGCACGTGGGCTTGTTTCACCTGATCGGCAATATGCTGTTCTTGTGGATATTCGGCAACGCTATAAATTACAAGTTCGGGCATTTAGGTTATCTTGGACTTTACGTTGCCGTCGCCCTGATTGGCGACTTGGCGCATCAATCGTTTTCAGGCGGAATTGCGGTCGGTGCTTCCGGGGCGATCAACGGCGTGATGGGTGCGTTCCTGGTGTTCTTCCCGCGCAATGACGTAACGGTATTCTGGATGATCTGGTTCCGCCCGGGTGTCAGCAGGCTTTCCAGCGGGTGGATAATCCTGTTCTGGGTGGCATGGGATGTTCTGTTTCTGGGCCTGGGCTCAGATACGGGCGTGGCCCTCTGGGCGCACGTGGGCGGATTCGTAGCCGGATTCGGCGTCGCGCTGATTTGTGCCTTCACCGGCCTGATCAAACCCACGCAGGACGAGCAAAGCCTCTTGCAGGTTCTGAAAATTCGCCCGTAGCAATTCAGGCGTAGGCTGGGACGAAGTCCCACCTTTTTAAACTGGGGACGTTACCCATGTTTTAGAAAACATGGGTAACGTCCCCAGGTTTTTCCAGGTTTTTTATTCGCCCGTAGCAATTCAGGAAAGGTGGGACTCCGCTTTGCTCCGTCCCAGCCTACAAACTTGTATCTAC
>DAOVLS010000082.1 GCA_030631125.1 Planctomycetales bacterium | reverse complement strand
GTCAGGCTGGAACTTGCCGGCGTCGATTGGTTTGCGAGTCTCCGGGCGAACTATGAAGCCTTCACCTGCGGAGGCGACGCCGACCTGGACGGTGCGAAAAATATCGCCCACCAGATGCTCAACCTGCAATATCCGCTCTACTTACTCCTCGACAGCAAGGCGCTGGCCGGTGCGGTCGCTGTGTCATTGACAACCCTTGCCGGGGCGCTGGCTGTGTGGGCTGTCTGGAGACTGAGGGACCTTCGCGGCGAACTGTCGGCCTACAGTATCGTGGCGATACTGAGCCTGGTGTGTGTCTATCACCGGTTTTACGACGCGGTTTTCCTGGTTCTTCCGCTTGCGTGGGCGTTTCGTGAGTTGCGAAGCACGCTTCGGACTCAAGCGATAACTTCGCTCATCCTGATTATGGTATTTCTTGTTCCGGGCGCTTCGTTGCTGTTCTTTATGATCAGATGGGGGTGGATACCTTCTTCGATCAGCCAGGCGTGGTGGTGGCGAGCATTGATCATGCCTCATCAGGTTTACGCCCTGGCGGCGCTGGGGGGCGTTCTGATTGTCGCCCTGATACATTCGGGTAGAACTACAGAAACAGACTTATGTTTCAGGCAAAAGATACACTCGCGGACGGAATAGATTGTACCACGGGTTATCAGGATAGTTTATAAGCAGGTTATGCCTTCGTGCGTCGTTTCCGCAACAGCACGCCCGCGCCCAGCACTAGCAGCAAGGTCGTCGCCGGTTCCGGAACGGGAGCGAAGTAACTTTCCAGCGTCCTGCCCAGAACCACCGTGCCTTGGTAGTTGGCGTGCACGGAGCCGTACATGAACTCGTCGTAGTCCATTCCGGAGTTGGCGATAAACTGCGCCCAAGGCTGGGTCATGTCCACGAATCCCACCTGCTGTTCCTGGGCCAGTCGCCATAGCTCGTCGCGATAGTCTGTACCCGTCGGATCGATGGGAAGCAGATCTTCGGGATGCGTGTCGGGGTTGTGATCGCCGACGGCCTCGCTCATCAGGACGATCTCGCAGTTGGCGTTACCGGCACGAATCTGCTCGATGACCGTGCGAATGGAATCGATGTCTCCGTACTGGCTTATGCCGCCGATCATCACCAGGTCGGGGTTGTGGTCCAGCACGTACGGTTGGACGCGGTTCTCCTCCTTGTACCACCAGCAGCCGGTGCTTCCCCGTACCGACGTGACAAGACTCACGTCAGTCCCGGGATACATCCGCTCTATGTGCATGTCGAAAAAAGAATAGCAGGTGTCGTTGACGATGCTGTCTCCGAGCATGACGATTTTCAGGTCGTCGCCGGCCGAGAGCTTCGCCATGGTGTTCGGGATGTATTGGTGGCGATTGGCGGACTGATAGATGGAGAAATCGAAGGCGGGGGTGCCGGCGAAGGCGTCATAAAGCACCTGGTTGGCCTGTTCAAGATTGATCCTGGCAATCTCCACGTCGTCCACATAGAAAGACGAGTCGGATGTGCCGGCCAAACACAAACAACTCGAACGGGCTGCGACCGTGTGTCGGACCCAGCCGGACGAGTTGCCGAAACGATAAGGCCGCAAGCCGCGGGTGTCCTTTCCCTGACCTGGACCGCCTTTGGTATAGAACGTGAAGCTGAATATACTTCCCGATTCGGCCGTTGGACCATGCCAACCATCATAGGCTACGCGGATCGAGTGGCTTCCGGAAAGGGCTTGATCCATCGTCCAGGCATTTAGCGGGCAAGGGCCATCGATTTTCCAACCGTCAGCGACAGGGTCGGTTTCGAAGTCCGTGCTCAGAAGCGTCTGGCCGGATGCAACCTGGTTTACGCAGACAAGCAGACAGAGCGACGCAGCGCATCTGAGCCAATACGTTCCGGCAACAATAACGCGAGAGCAGGAGCGCGAGCGAATCATTCCGCACATCCTCCTTCATAATGAGAACGAGCAATTCTCTTTTGAGCAACTCACCGCCAAGCACCAAAACATGACTTTACCGCATAATACGATTGTTGTCAAACTTATATTTTTTATAAATTAAACTGCCCGGTTTTCGTAATAAAAAATGATCGACGAAATCGGCCGGATTAGAGCAATCTTGCAGACTACGCCGGCGGCGTCGGTGGGCAGCCTTTCTGGTACCATTGAGCGGTCTGCCTGATTCCCTCCTGTAGCGAAACGCCCGGTTCAAAGCCGATTTCAGCGAGTATTTTATCCCGGCTGAAGCACAGGTCGCCGGTGATGCGCCTGATAACTCCGCTGTCGATGGGCATTTTGCGCCTTATGACGAATCCCGCGGCGTCGCCGCAGTAGCCCATGAGTTTCAGCAGCCAGAGCGGTACGGTTCGCAGGAGCGGTTCGACGCCCATTGCCTCACAGATGGCGGAGTAGAACTCCTTCGTGCTGTAGGGCCTCTCGTCGCAGACGAGGTACACCTGCCCGCCGCTGCGGTCCGATTCGATTGCCGCCATTGCGGCATCTACGACATTGCCGACGTAAACCATGCTCCGCCGATTGTCGATGGCGCCGAAGGGCAGTTTCCTTCCCCTTCCCGCGGCGGCGAGCAGTTTCAGCACGTTTCCCTTGGCCCCGGGGCCATAGACCATCGGAAGTCGCAGCACGACGGCATGAATACCGTGTTCCCGCGACATCTCGAATAAGGCCCGCTCTGCCGCCAGTTTGCTCCGACCATACGGGCTGGCTGGTTTCGGAGGCGTGTTCTCGTCGAAAACGCCTTCATCCTCCTCGCCCATCGCCTTTACGGTGCTCATTAACAGGAATCTCGACACACCGGCGGACGCCGCCGCTTTCAGGAGCCTTCGCGTTCCTTCGACGTTGATCTCGAAGAACGCCTTTTCCGGATCCGGGGCGGGGTCGTTCATCATGTGGACACGGGCAGCCAGGTGAATGACGTGGGTAACGCCCTCGACGGCGGCCGGCAGCGTCTCGTCCTTGAGCAGTTCAGCACGGACGATCTCCGGGTCGCCCGGAAGGCAGACGTCTCCGACGCTCTCCTGCAGCATCGCTCTGGCCGGTATGTCGCGCCGGGCCAGGGCGGACAGAAAATGCCTTCCCAGAAAACCATCCGCGCCGGTTACCAGGTATTTCATTTCTCAACCTTCCAGTATTTCCTGATAATGCCGCAGGCCTATTCGCTCGGTATATCCCCGCTCGAAGACTTCCCGTGCTCGCAGCCCGACAGCCCGGGCGGCGGAGCGGTCGGAAGCCCAGATGGTGATTATCTCCGTCAGTCGATCCGCATCGCCCTGCGGTACGACCTCGCCGCCGCCTTCTTCGCGGAGCATCCGGGCGATTTCGCCCTCGCCGCTGCCCTGATAGATAATGGGTCTGCCCGCAGCCATTATACCGTACGCCTTGCTCGGTACGACCAGACCTTCAAAACCTTCCGCCAGGCTCACAAAATGCGCATCACCCAGAGGAAGGGACATACCGAGTTTATCTCTGGGGAAGTAGTCCCTGACGGTTACCGACGAGAGGTTGTGCCGTTCGGCGAAAGTTTCGATTTCCTTCCGCCTGACCCCTCCGCCGACGAAAAGGAAACGGATATCGTCGCGATGTCGCAGATTGACAGCCGACTGAAGAATATCATCGAATCGATGCGTTACGCCCATATTCCCGGAGTACATGACGACGAACTCGTCTTTGTATCCCATTTCTTTCCGTAGCGGGTTTTGCTCCGGAGGTAGTGGTGAGACGTCGTTCTCGAAAGCCCAATTCCGTACGATTTTTATCTTTTCGACGTTGATACCGTAATTTTCAACCGCCCTGGCCATGCACGTTCCGAGCGTAACGATCGTTTCGGCATGACGGAAGGTCAGCCTTGTCAGCCGACGTGCCAGCCTGGCGACCAGCCCGTTTTCGCGAAGCAACCCGGCGCGGACGGCGACGTCCGGGTACAGGTCCATCAGGACGTAAACGTATCGCTCTGCCTTGAAGAGTTTCAGCAGCACGCCGACCAGCGCGTACATCGGCGGATTGGTAAGGACCACGACCTTGTCCGCTCGCAGCGAAGCCATCGCCATTACCAGGCTTCCGACGCTGTAGCAGACCAGGTCGGCCAGTCGGGTCAGTATCGACTTTTTCCCGAGGCTGGGGCTCCAGACCCGCCGGATAAGGACGCCGCAGGCTTCTTCGACGGCGGGGAGTCTCTTCCCGCCTTCATAGACGCCACGGGAGGCAATTACATCCACCTGATGCCCCTGTGCGGCGAGATGGAAGGCCACGTCCCCGATTATCTGGGAGACCGAGGACTTGTCCGGGTAGAAAAAAGTATGCAATATCCGAATTCGCAATTTTACTGTTGCCTTTCCTGCTCCTGGGTCGGTGCATCGGTGCGATGTCCGGCGAAGTAGCGGTGCACCAGGACGCTGTAACAGGCCGCCGCCGCCAGAAGGACACACAAGACCGCCAGCCTGACACCGTCGCCGCCGAAGAAATAGGCCAGCGACCCGCCCGCGCACAGCATCATCAGAATCGCCTGGAGCGAGGTAACCCTGACGTGGCTCCAGCCACAGCGAATAAGCAGTTGGTAGTGATGTTCGCGATGCGGCTTGATGAAGTTCTCCCGCCGGGCTATCCGCTTGCACAGCGTAAAGGTCGCGTCGTAGATGAACACACCCAGCGGCAGCACGAACGCTATCCACGGTACGGAAGTGCGTTTCGCGCCGATTAATGTCAGTATGGCCAGTGTGTAACCCAGTATGGTCGAACCGGAATCGCCCATGAACATTTTAGCCTTGGGGAAATTGTGCGGGCAGAACCCGATACACGCACCGGCAAGTGCAGCCGCGACCACGACGCTGTTGTTTCCCCCGCCGGCCAGCAGCAGAATCGCCAGCGTCGCCCCGCCGAACAGGCCCTGCGCGACGGAGATTCCGTTGATACCGTCCATAAAGTTGAAAAAATTCACGAAACCGGCGACGAAAAGGACCGATACGCACAATCCACCCCACTGGCCGGGATACAGGGAGAAGTAGGGCAGGTGTATCTCCGTTAACTCCAACCCCATTAACCTGACCGTAACGCCGGTTACTATCAGATGCACCAACAGGCGCAGGGCCGACGAGATGGTAACCAGGTCGTCCAGGAAGCTCACAAACGCAATAAGCGCAACGGACGCCAGGCCTAGCATGAACGGGAACGTGAACTTTCCGAAAATCGCCACCGCCACCGCCATGCCCAGGATGATGGCTATTCCGCCCGTCCGGGGAACGGCTACGCTGTGGCTGGAGCGATGACCGGGATGGTCCATTATCTGCTTGTGGTAACCGATGGCCCTGGCAGGAATGGCCGCTAGAAACGTTCCGATTGCCGCTGCGACGAAGACCGCAGGCGGTTGCCATGACAATGCGCTCAGCAAGGTCGTTCTCTTTCGCGCAAAATAGAATTAGTCGCAGCCATAGAGTTGAAAGGACTTGTGATCACCTCATACTTCCTCTTGAATCAACGCCGTTCCGACCAATCCGTGTCATATGCCACCACCGAACAGCACCGCTGGACACAAGGCGCCGAGTACCTGACTTTTGCTCATTGTACACGCATTCGATACTGTTCCACAAGGACTTTTCTCGGCATGCCCGATCCTATACTCAGTTTGCGCACAGGCATACCTGCCTGACCGGCGCCACGCCGCAGGGCGCCGATAAGTATGCCGCGTACACTCGTCTCGGAGCCGGCACCGTGGTAAAGGTTACACATCCCGGCGTAACCGGTGGCCCGCTCCGCAAACTGCAAACTTGACCGTAGCGGTGTTGCCGGTAAGAATACCGTTGTTGATAATTGGGACATGGAGTCTGTTTTGTGAGCAAGCGTCGTCACGCGTTGAATCCAGCCAAGGTCAAGGCCGACATAGCGGCCCTGGAGAAGCACGCGCCTCCGGAGGTGTTCCGGCGTCGTCTGGACATTCGGCGTCGTCTGAGCGTGGCGCTGCTGTGTGTGTTGTCCGGCGCGCTTCTACTTATATGTTACGCCCCGTTCGACAACTGGTATCTCGCATACATAGCGCTGGTGCCGTGGGGTCTGGCTGTGGTGGCGGGGCACAAGGGCGGATGGGCGATACTCTGGTCCTGGCTGGGAGGGGTGATCTTCTGGGCGGGCGGGATTTACTGGCTGACCTGGATTACGCCGGGGGGGTACTTCGTACTGATTCTCTATCTGGGTCTTTACTGGCTGGCGGCTGGGCTCCTGGTCCGCCGGGCGTTTCGTCGTGGATGGCCTGTCTGGATAACGCTGCCGGTGGTGTGGGTCGCGCTTGAATACGCGATGGCTTACGCGCTCTGGCCTATGCTGCCCGCCGATTTGAGCGGATTCCCCTGGCTGTCGCTGGCAGAGAGTCAGTACCGGCGTCTTCACCTGATTCAGATTGCCGACGTTACCGGCGAGTACGGCATTTCGTTCTTCGTTGCGATGGTCAACGGGGCGATTATCGACGCCCTGGCCCAGCCTCTGTTCGTCAGGACGCCTCGCGGCGGTAAGTTGACGCGACAGATAGGCGTTGCGTTGGGCGTCAGCATCGTATCTGCGGCGGCGCTGCTTGGTTATGGGGAGTACCGTCTCAACCAGGACAGAACCCGCCCCGGCCCTGTGGTCGGCGTAGTGCAGCAGGCGTTTCCGATCTCATTGTCCAGGCGTCCCGCATCGCCGCAGGCTATATTCGGCGCGCACCTGTCCGATTCGCACCATTTAACCGAAGCCGGCTGTAACCTTGTGGTCTGGCCTGAAAGCATGTTGGGCTTCGGAAACATGGACCCGGACTATTGGCGGCGTCTGGACGCCGCGTCATTCGACCCTGAAGCGAGGGAACTGATCCGCACGTATCAGCGGAATCTCCGCTCGCTTGGTCGTCTGGTTTCGGAGTTGGATTGCCCGCTCCTTGCCGGCGGGTCGATGCCGGCCGACCGGACCGGGGCGGATAACCGGAGGAGCAACTCCGCCCTGCTGTTTGACCGCGACAAAACAGGTCGGCTTCGGTTGAAGGGACGCTACGACAAAATGCACCTGGTACCCTTCAGCGAGTGCGTGCCGTTTCGGGAGTCCTGGCCTTGGCTTCATCGACAGATTCGCCGGGTCGTCCCGGACGTGATGCCGCAACTCGAACCGGGAAAGTCCCCTGTCCCGTTCACGATCTCCGTCCAAGAGAATAAAGAAATTCGCTTCGCTGTGCCGATTTGCTATGAAGGCTCTTTTGCCCGCGTCTGTCGAGGCATGGTGGTCCAGGGACGAAAAAAACGCGTGGACATGCTTGTAAATATCTCAAACGACGGGTGGTTTGTGTGCGGCGAGCACGCATCGACGGAACTGGATCAGCACCTGGTGCAATATGTCTTCCGTGCGATTGAAGGGCGCGTGCCCGTTGTCCGGGCGGTCAATACGGGAATCAGCGCCCATATCGACTCGACCGGGCGAATCCGAGATGTAGTCAGCCATAACGGTAATCGGAAAATGGTGGCGGGCAATATAGTTATGAAAACATTTGTGGACGAGAGAGTTTCTTTATATAGTCTTATTGGTGATCTTTTCGCTCAGGCAGTTTGTCTCGTTGCCGGGGCGGGGATTTTAATAATGTTTTTACGGCGGCAAGCCGGAAAAAAAGAGGGCCAGAAGGCATGATAAACGGCTTCGTATCTCGCGGCGTTGGTTTTTGCGTCCTTATAGCGGTATTGATTGTCGGGTGCCATTCCCGGGAGAAAGTCCGGATCGATCCGGTCCGCGCTTATAATGACGCCCGGATAACTCTGCACCAGGCGGCAGAAGACCCCGACCCCAAGGTCCGCATGAAGGCCCTTGAGGCCCTGGCGGCGGCGGAAGGTTCAGCTGGCGGCGCGATAATGCTTCAGTCGCTGCGGGACGATCAAGCTCCGGTCCGCTTCGCAGCCGCTATGGCGATTGGCGATGTCCGCTATGGACCGGCAAAACCGGCCCTGCTGAAAATGATCAAGGACACCGACGATTATCCGAAACTGAAATGCGCGATAATCTACGCCCTTCATCGCCTGGGGGACGACTCTTGTACCGGTCAACTGGGCGGAATGATCCAGCACAAGGACAAGTGGGTCCGCGCCACTGCGGCGATGGTGATGGGCAGGATGGGTGAACCGAGCGCCAAGGCGCCCCTGAAAAGCCTTCAGCGCACGGACCGAGACCCCGTGGTCCAGTTGCAGGTGGTCGAGGCCCTGGCGCAACTCGGCGACGAACGTTCGCTTGCCCTGCTGGAGGCCTTCACAAAGAGCCAGTTCATGGAGGACCGCATCATAGCCGTCCAGTCCCTGGGACGATTGCCCAATGCGAGGTCCGTATTTATTCTGAGCCGGTTGCTGAAGGAGAAAAACCAGGAACCGGCGGTGCGTATAGCAGCGGCTGGAAGCCTGGCCAGAATGGGCGAGCAGGTCAAAACCGACCTTCCTCTCAAGGCCGTTGCCGACCCGGACAAGGTCCTTCGGAAGTTCCGCGGAAAAG
>DAOVLS010000172.1 GCA_030631125.1 Planctomycetales bacterium | reverse complement strand
GAACAACTGTCAGCCCGTCAGCGGGCAAAGTTATCGACAGTCGATAATCGCAGGTTCACCGAATCAAGCGAACACTTCGTCGTCCGCGCGAATAACTCGGAGTTGGCGAAACTGATCGTCAAACAGGCGGAAGTCGCCCTGGGACGCATCTGTCGGATTATCCTTTCCGGGCAGGATTATCCCCACAGCGTCAGCATCTACGTCTGGTCGAATGTGGCTGAGTATCGTAAACACGCCGTTTCCTCGCCGGAATGGTCCGGCGGATCGTTCAGCCTCCGGCAGGATAAGAACGGGCAAATCATCCGCCGAATCGACCTGACACAACTGGGTAAGGACGGGTTGCTCGACGCAACAATGCTGGACCGCGTCCTGCCGCACGAAATGTGCCACCTGGTGCTGGCGGAATTCTTCGGCGACGCCCCGTGTCCGCTGGCGCTGAACGAAGGTCTGGCCATGATGGCCGAGGCTCGCGTGGACAACTCGCGGGTCCTGCTGGCCGGCGCCGCCCTGGCTGGGGATAAAAAAATTCCGCTTCAGAAACTCCTGAGGATGGACCGTTACGATGCCGATAACGCCGTCGTCTTCTACGCCGAATCCTTCAGCCTGACAGCCTACCTGCATAAACGCATGACGCCGGGACAGTTCGGCGAAATGCTCGCCCACATCAAGACCGGATGCCCGCTGGATGAAGCCGTCCAAAGGGCGCTCTACGTACCGGGAAACGAGACCTTCCTGAAGCGCCTTTCGACGGCATGGGAGGCAGAGGTGCTCCGGCAGTGGCAGTTCCTCAAGGCGCTGGAAGAATAACAACTGCGACAAAAAATAGCAGGGATACAGGGGATGCACGGGATAGAAGTTTTAATTATTTCTTTTATCCCGTGCATCCCCTGTATCCCTGCGAATTTTTTTGGCTTTTGCAAACATCTGACGATAATGGTAATTGGTATGTCCAATCGCCGACCTAGCTCAACGGTAGAGCGCAGCTTTCGTAAAGCTGAGGTTCTGGGTTCGAATCCCAGGGTCGGCTTTTTTCGTTGCGGATTGGCGATTGCGGATTGCGGATTTATGCAAAAACTCCTGTTCATCCTTTCAATCCTTGTCCCCGCTCTTGTTATTGCTGATACAAGAAAAATTCCAATCACCGCCGATGTTGGCATTTGCGCTCACCGGCGGGAGGTGCACCTCAACACCGGCGGCAATTCGCACATTCGCATCAAGGGCAACGAACATTATTACCTGTTCAATTTCGACATAAAGCCAATCCGCAACTGGAAAATAACCAAGGCTACGCTGCACCTGAAACTCGCGCGCGGGCATCTGCGGAAGGTCGCATTCTGCACGGTGCCGAGCGAATGGGTCGAAGGCACCGCCGTCAACAAGCCGCAAAAAGGCTCAACGTGCTTTACGCATCTGAAATACCCGGACAAGCCCTGGACGCGGTGGGGCGGGACGATGCTCGATGCGACGTTTAACTCGCCATATATGATGTGGAAAACCTCCGAAGTAAAAACCGGCAAGGGCGGCTGGTTGGAGATTCCCATCGCGCCGGAACTCATCCAGGCCGTCGCCGTCGGCCTGTCGCACGGGCTGGTCATGTCCGACGAAAAGGGCCAGACGCGCGAAAACCACGATGTCTATACCCGCGAGCAGGGCAACGCCAAACCTTATCTGATTATCGAAGGTGAGGTTCTTCCTCAATTTACTACAACCTATCCCGCCCCAGAGCCTTTCCGTGCCGTTCCGTACCTGCAGGCCGCTGGGTTTAAGACCGGAGCGATTCGAGTGGATACCTCCTGGCCGAAACGTGCTAAAGATGTCTTCGCCAGCCGCGTTAGAGTTTTCAGGAACGTTGGCAAAAGGGCGGACCTTAACCCGCCGGTCCGGCAGGCGGTTACGTTCAGTGAGCCGGTGGTGATCTTCGACAACCTTACGCCCAACGGAAGTTACCTCGTGAGCGTGGATACGTACGTTAGCGGAATGCTGTTGAAAGGCTCAATGAAAGTCGTGCGGGCATCGCCCGCGTTGACGACGCCGATAGTGCCGAAGACAACACCGCCGAATTTGCTTTCGCTTGCCGGAATATCGCCCGGCTGGTCATTCCTGCGAAGGTACGTTTGCGAGAAGGCTTCAGCGGACCTGAAAGGCTTTGTAGTCCGAAAACCAACCTCATTTTCAGTTCCACTAACGCCCCGAAATGCGTGGGTAGGAACGCAGGTTGTTATACTTCCTTTGGGAGGAAAAGCAGAAAACGTAACAGTGGAACTGACTGAATTGAGAGACGCCAGACTCAAGGCGCTTGAGGCGTTCGGTCCCCTCAAGCATGTGAAACTCTATCGCGTATGGTATGTTCCCAAGGGCAAAGATTATCACGCCGAGGTGCTTGTACCGTTGAAATCGGGCGAGAAATTCTCAATCCCCTGGGCACAGAACAAGGTTCCGAATCAGGCGAATCAGGCGATTTTCGTCGATGTGTGGGTTCCGAAAAGCGCTAGGGCGGGACCTTATGAGGGTAAATTTGTCGTGCGGCGAAACGGTAAACCGGTGATGACGGTTCCAATTAAGGTTCAGGTCGCTGGTGTTACTTTACCCGACAAGTTCAACATCGTCGGCGATATGAACGCCTACTCCTCGCCGGCGCGGGCGATGGGCGTGAAGAATTCCGATCCGAAGGCGTTTATGGAAATGGAACGGAAGTATTATCGTCTTGCGCATTCGCATCGAATGACGCTGAACGTCCTGCCTTACTCGCAGAGCGGGTCTATCAATTGGCGTGGCGCGCCGAAAATCGCCGTAAAGGGTAAGGATTGCAAGGTTATCGACTGGTCTGAATGGGATGAACGCTTCGGGCCGCTGCTTTCGGGCGAGGCGTTCACCGCCAAGCACGGCTACCTAGGCCCGGGTGAGGGCATCCCGATCCATCATATGTATTTACCCTTTCACGAAAACTGGCCGGCGAAGCTCGCCGAGCATTTCAAGCCCTGGCCTCCGCCGAAAGATTATCAGAAGTTCCTCCGATGGACCGCCGACCTGCCGGGGATTAAAAGATGCTTCAATAAAGATTACGGGAATGCGTGGTATCGCCTAGCCGACGTGTTCGACAAGCATCTCAAATCGGAGGGGTTCAACCGCACGCGGTGCCAAGTGTATCTCAACAATAAATACTACTTCCGCAATCGCGAGAAAGGTTTCGGCAGGGGCATAAGCCTTTGGCTGCTGGATGAACCCATGTTCGCCGATGATTTTCTGGCTCTGGCATGGTATGGGCGATGGACGCGGTACGTTATGTACGATGCCGGAGGAAAATTCAACGTCGATTTTCGCATCGACATCTCCAGGCCTGGGTATCAGCGGAACTGGCTGGACGGTGTGGTGGATTTGAGCGTCTGCGCGGGGCAACTCTATAAACAGCGGCGGTTAATCGCTTACCACAATCGCAAATTCGGCGAGGAATACTGGAACTATAAGATGCCCCCGTCGTTCACTTCGAGCAATCTCGCGTGGACGGTCTGGCCTGTGCGGAGTTACTGTTGGGGCGCAAACGGTACGCTGCCGTGGCAGACAATCGCCTCCGACGGCGACCTGTACAAAGCCGACGCCACCGCGCTGATGTATCCGGGACGGAAATTTGGTTTGAACGAACCGGTTCCATCGCTCCGCATGAAGGCGTGGCGCGAAGGTATCCAGGTCGCTGAATTGCTGCACATGCTCAAGATAAAAATGAAATGGAACGACATTCAACTCCGCGCGTTCGTCGGTCAGGTCTGTAACCTCAACGGATGGAAAGACGGACTGGACCCGGAGGAGAACGCCCCAATCGTAACATTTAAGGGAGTCATTCCGGGGACGCTCGCGAAACTGAAACGCGCGACGATTTTGATGTTGTCGAAGAAACAGTGAAAATCCCCAAACAGATTCATTCGACACAGAGACACAGAGGAACAGAGAGTTTTTTAAAATATTTTCTCTGAATCTCTGCGCCTCTGTGTCGCAAAATTATTACGAATCCTGTTTTTCGTTTTGGTTTTTGTCGCGTTGTTCTCCGCGTTGGACTGCGATGATTCCGGTGCGCGCGAGTTCGCGGATACCGTAAGGTTTAACCATATCGACGAACGCTTCCAGTTTTGCTTCGGGTCCGGAAAGTTCCACCGTCAGGGACTGTTTGGCGACGTCCACGATCCGTCCGCGGAAGAGGTTCGCCAGTTCGACGACTTCCGCCCTTTTTTCCGGTGGCGCTGAAACGCGGAGAAGCATCAGGTCACGCTCGACGTAATCAATATCCTTGAAATCGCGGACGCGGACGATCGTTATGATTTTTTCCAGCTGCTTGCGGACCTGTTCGAGCACGTGGTCGTCGCCGATGACGACGACGGTCATTCGGGACAATTCCGGATCCTCGGTCCGTCCGACGACGAGCGAGTCGATATTGAACCCGCGCGCGGCGATCATCCCTGCCACATGCGCCAGGACGCCGGGCTGATTCTGAACCAGTGCGGTAATGACGTGTTTCATTTTACACCAACCTTCCCATGTCCATTTCGTGTAGGCTTTTGCCGGCGGCGACCATCGGGAAGACGTTCTCTTCCGGCTCGACGCTCGCAGCCAGGACGACCGGGCCGTCGTGCTTGAGCATTTCGTTGATTGCGTCGTCCAGTTCGCCCGGTTCGGAGACGCGAAGCCCCTTTGCGCCGAAGGCCTCTGCCACCAGCGACAAATCCGGGCAGGGGTGTTCAGTGGCGGAATATCGCTTCTCGTAGAACATCTCCTGCCACTGCCGGACCATTCCCAGATAGCAGTTGTCCAGGACGACGACCTTTACCGGCTGATTGTAATGCACAGCCGTTACCAATTCGCCCATCGTCATTGCGAACGACCCGTCACCGTCGATGTCGATGACGGTTTTTCCCGGATTTCCGAACTGTGCCCCGATCGCCGCCGGCAGGCCGAAGCCCATCGTGCCCAGCCCGCCGGAGGTTATCATCCGCCTCGGTTTGCGCCAGCCGTAAAACTGCGCCGTCCACATCTGATGCTGACCCACGCCGGTTGCGATAATCGCGTCGTGATCGGTCAGTCGCCCGATAGCCTCGACGACCTGCTGGGGCTTGATTTTTCCGCCGGTATCGTAACGGAGCGGATAGGCCTGCTTCCATTTGGCGGTCTGCTCCAGCCAGTCTTTGCGAGGCCTGGACTTGATCATCGGCAGCATCTTTTCGAGTATATCTTTGGCGTCGCCGACGACGGGAATATCGGCCTTGACGTTCTTGCTGATGGAGGTCGGGTCGATATCGACGTGGATAATCTTCGCGTGCGACGCGAAGGTCTCGACCTTTCCGGTAACGCGATCGTCGAAGCGAGCGCCGACGGCGATAAGGCAGTCGCACTCCTGGATTGCGTAGTTGGCGGCGGCGGTTCCGTGCATTCCCGGCATCTGAAGCGCCAGCGGGTCGGACTCGTCGAACGCCCCAAGCGCCATCAGCGTCGTAGTAACGGGGATATTTCCGCGATGCGCCACCTCGCCGAGCGTCTCTGAAGCGCCGGAGATAATCACGCCCCCGCCGACGTACAGGACGGGCCGGCTCGATGCGTTAATCACCTCGGCAGCGGCCTTGACCTGGCGTATGTGCCCGGTGAGCATCGGCTTGTATCCCGGCAGGTTCACCGTCAGGTCCGGCTCGGCTGCCAGTTCGTTACTCGTGGCGTCCTTGGCGATGTCGAT
>DAOVLS010000029.1 GCA_030631125.1 Planctomycetales bacterium | reverse complement strand
GCCCGCAGGTACGCTCATCGAGAATGAAGCCGTAACCTCGCGGAAACAACCGTGCCGCCCGCACACCCCCGCGCTTCATCCGGCTGATGAGTTCATCAGGCTCCGGCATGTCAGAATTGGTGTCGGGCAGGAGGACCCACATAGGATACAGGCCTTCTTTACCGGCGATCTGGTGCATCAGGACATCATTGCCGGCGAGAGGATGGTATTCCTTTGCCAGGGCGTGATAGACCAGCGCCTCGCCGATACCGACGAATTCCATCTCGTCTATCAGTGCGTCGACTGAGTGAAATGTTCCGGGTTGCGGGACGGTTACGGTTCCGATCATGCAATTGCTGTCAAAAAAGTTTAGCGATGTCATTTTATACCTTTCTTTTCTGATTGAAGTCGGCTGCGATTTCGCTGGGCTTACGCCAGACGATTCGGTCGCCGTAAATGTTCATTAACCTGTCGATCATCTCGACAAAAATCTTCCATCCAAGTCCGGTCTGCGGGTTCAACCCCTGCCAGTGCATGTGGAAGATTGCTACGGGCGATTCGGCCTTGATTATCGCAGCCAGGTGTCCGTTGCCGTCAGCGTCGAGGTAGTGGTCGGCGCTGTTCCAATCGGGGCTGTTGCGCCAGGAGGCGATGTGGTCCCAGACGCCTGAAGGCATGTCATAGATGGCGAATCGGTCGCGCGTAACCTTTGCTCTCGGCTCGAAGATGTCCGGTCCTTCCTCGATGGTTACGAATGCGGGAATCGCCTCGGACGGGAACTCGCCGGCCTCGGACAAATCAAGCAGCGCCTCCCAGACGTTCGGGTTCATCTGCGGGTGCGTCCCGGGCGTTGACAGGCCCGTATAGCAGACGCCCAGTTCGCGCCCGACCTTTATCGTACTGAGGAAATAGTCCCGGCACTCATCGAGCGAGACGGAATGATCGTCAAGCCAGTCCATCTCGTTTCGTCCGTCATCGGCCGGGGCCATTTTGGAAAAATCAAACAACGGCCCGTGCGTCATAATCTCCATGTGCGGATCGACCGGATAGTCCCCGAACGTCCCCACCACTTCGGCGAACTTCCGTTCGTGGTCGTTCTTGGGCTTTGTCAGCAGCGCGCCGGCCCATCCGGGAATCACCGAGACGGCCCCGGCCAAACCTTTGTCCTTCAGGTACTCCAGAAACTCCTTCAGCGCACCGCCGTCGATTGGGGTCAGTTCCTTTTCCTTACCCACGGCGCCGGTGGCGTAAGGCCCGACATCGTCCAGAAAGAAACTTACAAACGTCTTGTCAGCCATAGGGCTTCTCCTGTTGCTTTTGATAATCTCCGGCGCAAACCGTATCCCATATGTTTTTGGCGGCTACAAGTCAAATAAAAAGCAATCGCCGGGTGTCGGTCCAGTCCGGTTTGACCTGCCCGCAGGTATTGCTCCGGCATTTCTTGTGTTTTAGTGCCTTTGTGCTCCCCGATTGCCGATAGAGGCGATAAGTGCCTCTGGTAGGAGCAGGATAATGCCCGATAAACAATTCCCGGTTGGCGGTTTCGATGATTCCGGTGAGCGCCGACGTACTTTTACCGTCGTCTCTACCGGTGTGCTGTTGGCGTTAGCCATTGCTGTAACCGGCATCGCCTGCAGCAAGGACGAATCGTCGGACAGCGACCAAAAAACATCCGAAAAGAATCAAACTCCGGCCTTATCCAAACCCGCCCCGGATGCCGGGGGGCCGGACAAGGCTGCCGCCGTCGAGATGCACAATCTCGGCGCCTCACTTTTTTCCGCATCTCTCGAAAGCCAGGACCCGATCGCAAGGGACGACGCCCTGGTTCTGCTCGAGGATGCCGTCCGAAACGATCCCGACAACAATCTGTACAAAGTGGACCTCGGTGACGCTTACGTCCAACTTGGCCGGGATGTCTCTATCTGCCTTGCGATAGACCTGTACGAAGACGCCCTTTCAGGCGATCCGAAAAATGACGGCCTGGCCTCGCGGATTTCAGACGCCTACCGCCGGCTGGGAAATTACGACGCCGCCTTCGCGTTCGCCTCACAACGACTATCGGGGCAGGGCGACCAGGTCTTTCGCGGAGCCACGCAGATCGCGATGATCGCGCTGGAGAGCGGCAAACTCGACCGAGGAATCAAGTTGCTCGAAGACGCAAGCCGTAACCATCCGGACAACCACGCCGTCTCGTTGCTTCTGGCGACGCTTCAGGCCGAAACCGGAAAGAAGACCCAGTCCCTGGCGATTGTCGAAGGTGTGATTAAAGCGGCGCCCGACGATTCTCTGCTTGCCGTACAGGCTGAACAAATGAAAGAAAGGATCGCCAAATGAAGACCTCTCTTTGGACACAGACGCTTCGCAGGTCGGCCTGGATAGGACTTTTGGCTGTGGTATGTCTGCCGAACTCACCTGGGCTGCAGGCCCAAAACGCCGACAAGGAAACCGACAGCAATAAGGATGCGTGGATAGACAGCAAAGCAGGCCTTTCCGATAAGTTGTTCAAGAAGGGTGATGCGCCCGTTCCCGACGGCGTCAAGAAGCAGCTCGGGGACGTAAACAAAAAAGTAACCGGCAGAAAGACTATCTCCGGAAACGATGCCGTCAAGAAAACCAAAACCGGCGGAAAAAAATATCGACCCGGATCTCCATTGGAGCTTCCTTTGCGTCTCGGCCCCAAACTTCAGGCCAGAGTCAAGAAGCCCGCTCGTGGCAAGAGCGAGGCGAGTAACCTGAAGCGCACAACAAAGAACGAAAAGGTTTCCCTTAAAGTCGTGAAGGCCAAAAGCGATCGGGATTACTCGAAGGTCAAAAGCGGTAAGGATTACTCGAAGGTCAACTCGCGGATTTCAACTGTCGGTAAGGCGCTCGCCATTGTGGACGCCTACGCGGAGGAAGAGGCCGCCGCCAAGAGAGAGGGCAGACCGTTTTCGCAGGCGAACATGACCGTCAACGCCGCCCTTAATCTCACCGGTATCACCGCCGCGTGGAACGCTGAAAAGGCGACCATAAACGCGTCAAAGGACCAGTTCAAAAAGAGCCTGGAAAAGTACAAACGCCTGGGCTACGACCTCGACAGCCCGCGCGTAAGGACGATGATCGTCATGGAGGCGATCGCCCGCGGAACGGCTGTGGGAACCTATCAAGGCGCGAAGGTGCTTCCGGGGATAGGCGACGCGATTTCCTGTTACGAACTGGCCGAAGCCTCCATCGGACTTACCGGCGACTTGTACAACCTCCATACCACCCGGGTCGAGAACAAAATCCAGCAAGGCCAGAACCTCGCCCAGGCCATCAGCGGCGCAAGGGCAATGGCGAAGACACTCTCCGGTATTGCCCAAAGGGCCAAAATCCAGGCCGGTACGATGGAGAAACTCTTCGCCGGGTCAATGAGGCTGCGAGAATCGCTACCGAAGCGGATCGTGCAGTACCGTAAGGAGGTCGATGCTCTCAAATCGCTCCGCAACAAGGCCGAGACTATCGGGAAGGCCTCAACGACGGGCGCTCTCGGCGATGAGGCCGTCGGGAAACTCGCAGCCGAACTGGACGAGATTACAAAAGCCGCCGAAAAGCACGTGGAATCCGCCGGCAACGTCCTGGCTGAAAGAACCGCTGGAAAACTCTCGGAACAAGCCTTCCAAACGCAGGCGGGATTCATCATTTCGCTGTTCGAAAGGACACAGGACAGGTACGGCCGCGCCCTCAAGACGCTCGGCGAACTGGAGGCCCTCTCCGGTGCGGATGAAACGTTGCAACAGATTCAGGCCGCTCGTGCGAAGATAATCGCAAACCTTGCCATAATGCAGTCAATGTCCGGCGGGGTCGCCTCGGCTACGTCGGCCTTCGACAGGGCGTCGGCCGCCCTGACCGAAACGATAAAACTCTTCAACGAGCAAAAGGCCAGGATCAAAAAGGGGACCGAGTACTTCCTGATTAACAGGACCAAGGTCGGTTCTCAGCAGGCGAATCAACTTGAGCGAATCCGAAGCCGCGTCGCTTCGACCCGTATCGACAAACGGACCAGGGGCGATTTTTCGGACAAGTCCGCGAAAATGCACAGCCTGCTGGATTCGCTGTCAGGATGGAACAAAGAGGAACTGCCGCCCGAAAGCGATTTTACCGCAACACGCCAGGCCGGCGAGGCCGCACTCCGCGCGATGGAAACATTGAAAACCCCCGCCGAGCAGGCAGAGCAGGCAATGGCACTCGCCCGCAAACAGATCGAACACCTGAAATCATTAATCGGCGAACTTCCCGAAACGACCGCTACAGCCAAACCCAAGCCGAAAAAACTGCGAAAACTCTCGAAGAAGCAACTGGAAAACCTGACCTGGAAGAAAATGGAACAAGATATTGAATTCGGTTTTGGCAGCAAAGACAAGTCTCACCCGCCGAGGTTCGGATTCGAGTGGCATGAAGCGACTAAGTTACTAAAGGACAACCTGCCACCACCGGGCAAGCCGCAAATGTACAAATATTGCAGGCTCGCCGGGAAAGGCACGGTGCGGTTCTGGTACGATGCGAACAAAAACGGCGTAAGGGACGCCGACGAACCGGAGCAGAACGAGCCATATTGGGTGTGGCACCAGTTACACGTGAGCGCCAGTGGTGCGCACTGGGGGTATCGCAACGCCGACGGACTAAATACAGTCCTTGTGGAGACAATGGAGAAATTTGGCCAGAAGCACCCGTCATTCAAATCGGTAGGACTCGGCGATATTTCTCTTGCCGGCGTGGAAAAACATATTATCAACACCTATGACAAACGGAAGATGGTCTGGGACCGATACATTTGCTACGTCGGCATCGGCGCGATGAGGGTGCATGTTGCTGTGTCCACAGCCCTTCAGGTAGGCAGGCTGGGTTTTGCCAACTACGCCTCCAACCTCGAAAAGAATTTCCCCGAGCACAAGTTCGCGCCTGCGATGAAACGTGTGGTCGCAGCCGCGGTCGCGGAACGAGCGGACATCGCCACCGCCGTCGCCACCGAAGCCATCGCCGAAGCGGCGCAGTTTGAAAAATACTCGTTCGCTAATTACTATTGGGACGTTCGGCGATACAAGCCCAGCCCGAGTGGCCTGACGCTCAAGATGAGCAAACCGGGGAACGAGAAACACCTCCTCAACCGGTCTTATACCCTGCGAGGAGAAGGTACGTACAGGTACGGCAGCAAGGGCACAGAGAGAAAATGGTCAGAGAGCTACAGAGTGTATGTGCAGGCGGAATCCCCCTCTAGTAAGGAGACGTGGGCGGATGCGATAAAGGAAGCCCGCGAACGATATTCCGGCAACAAGGGATGGACCTGCAGGTCAATCTCTATCGGTGGCGTCGAGTGGGCTGTCCGGTATCACGGCAAGGTTAACACATCCAGGGCGACTGACGACAATACACGGTATAGTTTTAGCGACGAGATCATATTTACGAAGAAAAACGTCCTTGTTCGCGTAACCGGCCGTGGTAACTATGTCGGCTCGCTCCAACTCCAGACACGCAGAATCGCAACCTCAATTGCCTTGAGACTGAACGCCCACAGCCCGCCATTCGAAAAACCATCCCCGCAAAAAAATAGCAAACCCGCGAAATAAAACGCGAGTTTATTTCGGCCGGTGCAGCTCGAAGAGATGGGCGTTTTTAGCCCCGTTGGGGCGGTCGTTTTTAGCCCAGGGCGCAGCTAAAAGCAAGCCCTGGGGCACGATGATGTTACAGAAATCAAGCCCCATCGGGGCTTGAAAAAATACGCATATCCGAACCCTGGCCTCCCGGCCTGGGCTAAAAACGACCGCCCTCATCGAGGGCTTGCATGTTAAGTTATCCAGCGGGATAATTAAATCAGAACTTTACGGCGACGATTTACCACCCACTATGAAATCGGTCAGTTTGAGCAGGATTTATTACTTGAAATTCTTACTTATAAATGTAAGAATAAGGTGGGTGGGAATTATATAATGTCTTATGAGTCGGGAGAATCGCTATGAAGATTACCGCCAAGGGTCAGGTAACGATCCCTGTTGACATCCGCCGGAAGATGAAACTGCTGCCCGATACGGAAGTGGACTTTGCCATTTCCGGCAAGCAGGTGGTTCTCCGGAAGTCTCCGGGGCGCCGCAGGCGGGGAAGCAGGGTGGTTTCGGACATGCGGGGGCGGGCTACGAAGAAAATGTCCACCGACCAGATCATGGCGCTGACGCGAGGTGAATGATGGCCGAAGTCATAATCGACTCGAACATCCTGCTGGACGTCCTTACCGAAGACGCCGAATGGTTCGCCTTCTCGGCCGGGATTATCGAAGAATACGCCGAAGACCATTCGCTCGTGATAAATCCGATTATTTACGCGGAAGTGTCTATCGGATTCGACCGGATCGAGGACCTGGACGCGGCCCTGCCCGCCGATAAGTTCCTTCGCAGACCGATCCCGCCGGCGGCGGCGTTCCTGGCCGGCAAATGCTTTATGAAATACCGTCGGCGCGGCGGCCCGAAACGCTCAACTCTGCCGGATTTCTTCATCGGCGCACATGCCGCCATCGAAAAAATGCCCCTCATCACACGCGACGTCGCCCGATACCGCACCTACTTCCCGACGCTGAAAATTATCGCGCCGGAGATTTTTTTGCAGGGTTAGTTTCGCTATAACTGCTTGGTATAAATACACATGTAGCGTACAAGTACCCCTATTCATCGGGGGGTGAAGCACATTTCTCTTGACTTTTATGTTAATGTGCCCGATTATAATAATATCTCATCTACCATGTGTAGAAGGAGTAACGATGCCGTCCTTTGGGGCGGCATCAGCCATTTCTGGCTTGCTCGTTCCGCCATGCCTCGTATTCCCTTTGCAGTTTGCGTTTCCTGTGTGTCCGTGTCACCGTATATGCCGTCCATGGCAACAGGTAACCTTTTCTGTCTGCCAAGACGACCAGGTATTCTTGGTCTTTGAGCCAGAGGCAAATCCTGCGTTCCCCTCGGCGTTCCGTTTCCCACACAAGTACAGCAGCGTCATCAGCATTCTCGATTACGGCACGCGCCCAGGCAATCCGTTCACAACGCTGTAAATCAATCCGACGTGATACTTCATCACGACCTTCGGAGATCATGTGCCAAAATGTCGCTTCCTTTCCCTGTGAGAGAGGGTGGCGTTTCAGACCCAGGCGTCGACCGCGAAAACAAGGCCTGCTGTGCACAAAGTCTGTTTCGAAGCTTTTATAAAGAGTTTTCAGATAGGTTTCCCAGTTTCCACCATGCTCCAGCAGTTTGATGAGCGGTGGTAACCAATCCGGCAGTCCGCTCATCCCTGTAACTCCTGTGCCTTCCAGCGAAGCAGGTTGACTTTTGTCTCACGCAGTAACGTCGTGGCTGTGAGGCAATAACCCGATTTTTGTTTCATCATTTCAACCAAACGCAGTTTGCCCTGATTGCCATGTAACCCCCTGTTCACGTAGGACACTGCTCCGATCATCAAGTCGGTTAATTGTAGTATTTCCACTTCATGCGACCGCACCTGTTGGACTCTCTCGATGATGTTTCGGTTGAAATCGTATTGGTTGTTGCATAGGACCTCATGCAGTTTTCCAACCTTGCTGGCGCCCCGCGTATCTTTGATGTCAAGATAGATACGGTAACGGGCGTGGGGGCCCAGGATCACCTTCAGCATGTCGAAATACATCTTGTAATACCACATGTCGTGATCTTGTCCCGGAAATGCGTCGTGGCGTAATTTTGACTTGTCCGGTACGATCAACGCCCTGAAATGCATATCATCGTGTTCAAAGAAGTCGGCAATCCAGTCTAGATAGAAATCGACTTTTGCGGGAGAGACTTTTGTCCACTTGACCTCAAACTGCCGGGGAAGCCCGTAACGATTCTTGATATTTCGCAATCGAGACGAAATGTCACGAACTTTATCGAGAGGGCACCAAACTGCACCGAGAACCATGACGGTTTGATCATCGTTCTCGAGATGACACGATTCATCACAGTATATGTTGAACACGTTGCTCATCTGCTGCTCCTTGTTAGTACGACTCACAGCGACTACGGTACTTACTTCTTCTGCTTTTTCTGTATCTTCGCCCAGGTGTCGCGGAGGGTTACTGTTCGGTTGAAGACCAATTTGTCTCCCGTCGAATCGGGGTCGGTGCAGAAGTAGCCTAGTCTTTCGAATTGGTATCGACTTCCCGGTGCTGCTTCGGCGAGGGATGGTTCGACCTGGCAATCGGTGAGCACCCCAAGCGAGTCGGGGTTCAGGTTGGATTTCCAGTCGTCGGCGTCGGCGGGGGATTCTTCGGTTAAGAGATAATCATAAAGACGCACCTCTGCGGGGACAGAATGCTCTGCTGAGACCCAGTGCAGTGTGGCTTTGACTTTTCTGCCGTCGGGCGAGTCGCCGCCGCGGGTGGCTGGGTCGTAGGTGCAGTGCAGTTCGACGATTTCGCCGTCGGCGTCCTTGATCACGTCCGTGCATGTGATGAAATACGCATACCGCAGGCGGACCTCGCGCCCCGGTGCAAGCCGGAAGAATTTTTTCGGCGGGTCTTCCATAAAATCTTCCCGCTCGATGTATAAGACTTTTGAGAACGGCACGTTGCGCGTACCGGCAGCGGGGTCTTCGGGATTGTTTATCGCTTCGAGATCCTCGCTCTGGCCTTCGGGATAATTATCTATGACGACTTTTAATGGCCTGAGGACGCCCATAACGCGCGGGCTGTGCTTGTTGAGGTCTTCGCGGAGGCAGTGCTCCAGTAGGGCGATATCGACTGTGCTGTTGTGCTTGTTGACGCCGATTCGCCGGCAGAATTCGCGTATGGCTTCGGGCGTATATCCCCGCCGCCGCAGGCCTGAAATCGTCGGCATTCGCGGGTCGTCCCAGCCGTGAACCAGCCCGGCCTCGACCAGTTCCAGCAGCTTCCGCTTGCTCATCACGGTTCGGGTAAGTTCCAGCCGGGCGAACTCGATCTGCTGTGGGTGATAGACGCCCAACTCGTCAAGAAACCAGTCGTACAGCGGGCGGTGATTCTCGAATTCCAGCGTGCAGACCGAATGCGTGATTTTTTCGACGGAATCCTCCAGGCCATGCGCCCAGTCGTATGTCGGATATATGCACCAGTCGCCGCCGGTGCGGTGATGTTCGGCGTGGAGGATGCGGTACATAATCGGGTCGCGGAGGTTGACGTTGGCTGACGCCATGTCGATTTTCGCACGCAGGACGCGCGAGCCGTCGGGAAACTCCCCGGCCTTCATTCGTTCGAACAGGTCGAGGTTCTCTTCGACGGCGCGATCGCGGTGCGGGCTGTCCTTGCCGGGGGCGGTCAGCGAGCCGCGATATTCGCGCATCTGGTCAGCCGACAGGTCGCAGACATATGCCTTGCCCTTTTTGATTAACTGCACGGCGTAATCGTACATCTGCCCGAAGTAATCCGAAGCGTAGTAGAGGTGTTCGCCCCAGTCCCATCCCAGCCAGCGGACGTCTTCGATAATCGACTCGACGTATTCGGCCTCTTCTTTGGTCGGGTTTGTGTCGTCGAATCGCAGGTGGCAGAGGCCGCCGGGGTTTTCAGCCGCGATGCCGAAGTTCAGGCAGATGGATTTCGCGTGGCCGATGTGCAGATACCCGTTAGGCTCCGGCGGAAAGCGCGTAACAACGCGCCCGTCCCATTTGCCGGTCTTCAAATCCTCAGCGACAATTTGTCGCACGAAGTCCAAAGAGGTAGTTGAATCATCCACATTCATATTCGTGGTTTCCTTCCGGATAATAATCCATAAGCGACACCTAAGCCCATCCATTCGAATGGCTGGGCTTTTTCCCGCATCACGCGAGCCGCTTTTTTCTGTCGCACCGCACGAATTACGAGGACGGGAGATATTGCAAAAACCCCGTTTTGGCACTAGGTTAACAGTTAACGCTGTCACAGAGGAGACTTTTTTCACAGATGGACACTATCAAGACACGATTTGCACCGTCGCCGACGGGTTGGCTTCACGTCGGCGGGGCGAGGACGGCATTGTTCAATTATCTGCTGGCGAAGCAGGCCGGCGGGATTTTCCTGCTGCGCATCGAGGACACCGATCGCGCGCGGCATGACGAATCCGCCGTCGAAAAAATTATCGAAGACCTCCGTTGGCTGGAAATTAAATGGGACGAGGGAATCGAGGTTAAGGGAAGCAAGAACGGGCCATACCGCCAGTCCGAGCGATTAGACACCTATCAAAAACACATTGCCCAACTGCACGAAGCGGGCCAGGCGTATTACGCCTTCGAGACGCCCGAAGAACTCGACGCGATGCGAGCCGCCGCCCGTGCGGAAAAACGCAACTTCCGCTATCCGCGTCCCGACCCGCTGCCGGCCGATGCCGACAAAGCCCGCGGCGAAGGTCGCCCCGTCGTCGTGCGGTTCAAAATCCCAGGCCGGGACGTAACCATCCGCGACGAGGTCTTCGGCGAGGTAACCGTAGCCGCTGCAGAGCAGGACGACTTCATCATCGCCAAGACCGATGGTTGGCCGACGTATCACCTCGCCAACGTCGTCGATGACGCGCTGATGGGCGTCAATTTCGTGATGCGAGGCCAGGAGTTTCTCAGCCAGACCTGGCGGCACGTCCTGCTGCGCGAGGCGTTCGGGTTCGCCGAACCGAAATATGCACACCTGCCGCTGATTATGGACCTGGCCGGTCGGAAACTCTCCAAACGCGACGGCGACGTCGAGGTCCACGCATTCCGCACCGCCGGCTACCTGCCCGAAGCGCTGGTCAACTTCATCGCACTACTGGGTTGGAATCCCGGCGACGACCGCGAACGACTCACGATGGCCGAAATGATAGAATCCTTCAGCGTTGATCGTATCGGCAAGGCCAACGCGAAATTCGACCGCGAAAAACTCCTCGCCTTCAACACCGACGCCGTCGCCACTGCCGACGAAGACCGCCTGCTGGTCGGGTTCAAGGATTTCCTGTCGCTCAATGAAACGCCAATACCCGCCGGCGGTGACGACCTGCTGAAATTGCTGCTGCGGGTCAATGCGGGTTTCCGCACATTCGCCGACATCCCCGCCAAGTGCGGCGTGCTGTTCGCCGACGCCTGCGATTACGACGAAAAGGCAGTCAAAAAGGTACTCGCCAAGGGCGACGGAGCCGGCTATGCGATGCTGGAGCATCTCAAGGCCAAACTCGCCGAATGCGAATGGACCGAAGACGTCCTGAAAACCCTGATTGAAGGCATCTGCGCCGAAAAATCCATCGGTATGGGCAAAGTCGCCCAGCCAATCCGCGTAGCAGTTACCGGCACCACCGTCAGCCCGGCGATTTACGATACGCTGATGATACTGGGCAAGGAAAAAACACTCGCGCGGATTGATCGGTGTCTGGCGACTAAATAAGGGACAAAGATGGCAAGGCTGAGGCTGGGAAAAATCGTCTGGCTTGTCTTTTTGTGGGCTATCTGCACGTGTGCAGGCGGAGTCCTCCTTACGATTTTATTATTATTGTTCTTTGGGATGAGGCTGGACTGTTGGAGGGATCTGACGTCCTGGGAAGTTGCCCGGTGGAATCTGGCGGTTGGTCTATTCGGGCTTTTGATTGTCATTCCGAGCATCCGTAAGGCATTTCGGAATGCGAAGGAAAAACCGGATAACAATGCAGATTCTGAAGATTTGTAGCCTGTCGCGCAGCGAACAGGTTATAATGTAAATCTGGGTGGGGATTGAAACGGAACTTATTGAAAAGGTCAATTATGACGCGACAATTTAACGTGATTATCGAACGTGACAGCGAAGGGTACTTCGTCGGATCGGTACCGGAACTTGCTGGCTGCCACACACAGGCAAAGTCGCTGGACGAACTGATGGAGCGAGTACGGGAAGCGATTCTCTTGTGTCTGGAAGTCGAAGGCGAAGACGTTGAAAACAACGAGTTCGTCGGCGTTCAGCGTGTATTGGTTGAAGCATGAGCAAGTTACCGAGAGCAACCGGTAAGGTCGTGCTGTCGGCTCTGTCCAGAGCGGGCTTTGAAGTCCAGCGAATCCGAGGGAGCCACCATTTCCTTCGACACCCCGATGGTCGCCGAACTGTGGTACCCGTACATGCGAAAGAGAACATAGGACCGGGACTTCTAAACAAAATCCTACATGACTGCGAACTGTCTCGGGACGAATTCATTTCTTTGATGTAATGTTGGTTGTAGATAGAATCCAAAATCAAAAAGTGGAAAATCAAAAATGTCACTACTCGTAACAGGAAGTATCGGAATTGATACTGTAGAAGCGCCTTCGGGTAAGGTTGAAGACGCGCTCGGCGGGTCGAGCGTTTATTTTTCATATGCTGCGGGATTTTTTGGGCCTGTGCGATTCGTCGGCGTCGTCGGCGAGGACTGCCCAGCCGACTTCCTCAAACCCCTGCACGATCATCCAAATATAGATATGGCCGGCCTGGAAATCCGCAAAGGCTCCAAGACATTCCGCTGGCATGGCAAATATCACGAGGATGTCAACGAGCGCGACACGGTGGCTGTGGATTTGAACGTCCTGGCTGAGGCTGGGCCTACTATCCCCGAAAAATTCCGCGACAGCAAATACGTTTTCCTGGCCAATACGCATCCCGCCCTCCAGGCTGAATTGCTGGGGCAACTGACCGGGCCGGAACTGGTCGTAGCCGACACGATGGACCTGTGGATTAACGCCGAACGCGAAAGCCTGATGGGTTTGCTGGAGCGGATCGACGGCTTGGTGCTGAACGATTCGGAAGCCAAATTGCTGACGGGCGAGCCGAACGTCGTCAAAGCCGGCATGGAAATAGCGAAGATGGTCCGGCAATTCGTCGTCGTCAAGAAGGGCGAGCACGGCAGCCTGCTGTTCGCCGACGGAGGCGTGTTCACGTTCCCGGCCTGGCCTGCCGCCGGTGTGGTCGATCCAACCGGAGCAGGCGACAGTTTCGCCGGCGCGATGATGGGTTTTCTGACCGCCCGGGACAGTATCGACACCGCAACCCTCCGCCGGGCAATCGCCTGCGGAACAGTAACAGCCAGTTTCAACCTCGAAGATTTTTCGCTGAATCGGTTTTTCCAAATCAGTCAGGCTGACATTGAAAACCGCCTGAAGCAGTTCGAAGAATTGACGAGATTCTGATAGTGGCATGGCCGTCTTGG
The DNA here is from genome assembly GCA_030631125.1 of Planctomycetales bacterium. Next base: position 212 of record DAOVLS010000029.1, on the reverse strand, counting down.
CCATGGGTTTTGAAACGCACGGGCGAGACGCCCGTGCTACGTGTCGCGCGGAGATACATATGTCCCTTCGCACATTTCTTGCGTTGCCGTTGGATGAGGTAATCGTCGAGCGTCTCGTTGAGGTTCAACGGTCGCTGGCGTCGGCTGGTGCGCGGGTGCGATGGGTGGACGGGGAAAATCTTCACCTGACGATAAAATTTCTCGGCGACGTT
>DAOVLS010000244.1 GCA_030631125.1 Planctomycetales bacterium | reverse complement strand
CATCAGAGCCGTAAAGTACCTCTTGCACCGGTTAGGCTATTCGTATCTTTGCCCTCGGCCAAAGCACGAGAAGTCAGACCCGGTTGCCCAAAAGGCTTTTAAGAAAACTTCCCGGAAATGTTGGCTCAAATCGCCATCGATCATCCCGGCAAACGAATAGAGACGTACTTTCAGGACGAGGCGCAATTCGGTCAACAGGGCACGCTGTCGCGAGGCTGGGCCAAACGGGCTGAGCGGTTCACAGCCGTCCGTCAAACGAAGTACGATTGGCTGTATGTTATCGGCGTGGCTTGTCCGCGAACCGGCCATGCCGTCGAGATGCTTTCGCCATACATCAACGTGGAAGTGATGAATATCTTTCCATGGGACGGCGAATACCCGCCTGGAACTCTTTGCCAAGGAAATTTCCGATGGCATTCATGTAGCGATGGTCCGGGACCAGGCCGGCTTTCACACGGGCAAAGAATTGAAGATTCCCCCGAACATCACCATTGTTCCCTTGCCTCCTTATACCGGCGGCAATTAATTAATGCGCTCGCGAGAGACAAACGAGCCGCAAGAAGTGAGGGAGCGGTCTTTACCAGGCGTAGGCTGGGACGAAGCGGAGCGCAGTCCCACCTTTCTTCTAAAATGATGGGCGCCATGTTCTCGCCCGTAACGAAGTGAAGGGTGTGAACATGCCTACACGCTCCGCGTGAAGGCATGGCACCCGGCAATTAATTAATGCGCTCGCGCGTAGTAGCCGCCGCAGGCTTTCTTGAATGGTTGCGGCGTTATATTGGTAATGGTTTTCACTTCTGGCGGTATTTCGTTGACGAAGCCAGCGAATGGTTGCGGCGTTATATTGGTAATGGTTTTCACTATGAGTTTGATCGGCAATATACTACCGAGCGCATTAATTAATTGCCGGTAGAGTAAAAGCATAAAAAAACGCGGCGGTTCAGAAGAACCGCCGCGCAAATCTTCCCCAAAATTGTCTCAACCGGTTATTCTGATTTTTCTTCGCCGGTTTCGTCTTCGTCGTCGGGTTTTTCCTCGGCTTCCGGCGCTTCATCCGACGGTAGGGCCTCTTGTTCGACGGTATCCTCTTCGACGTACACGTCGTCCAGGTCGGTCGCGTCAATCTTCCGCCTGAGGATGTAGTAGATGTTCGTCGCCGCCGAGAAGAAGAAGCATATCCCGAACGCCGCCACTACGCCGATAACCAGGTACACCCACCCGGCCAGGACGACCGAAGCACCGGCCTCGGAACCGCTCATCGCCTCGAACTGCCACGGGCCGTGGAAAGACTCAAACGTAGGCTTGGCCCACATCACGTCCAGTTTCCCGGCTCCGGCGGCGTATTCTTCCCGCCCGGCAGCGCCCATCCACCATCCGGTCCAGAAATGAACCGCCAGCAGCACGACAAACGCAAACAACCTGACGAACAGGTAACAGACCGTCCCGTATATAGCCGCCACCACCCAGTACAGACCGTAGCGGAACGGGCGGGTAAAGGTGTAACTGAACGACCGGCTGATGGCGTCGAACGAGTCGGAACCTTCAACGGCGATCGTAGGCCACATCAGCGGCGCTCCGGCGACAAGCCCGACCGTCAGGAACGCAATCACCACACCAAGTATCAACGCCAGGAAGAACAGTATGGCTACGACCCATTCGCCGACGACCGGAATCGTCCCGACCAGCCCGCCCAGCGCCAGCAGCAGCCCCAGCAGGACAATTATACCCAGAGGCAACAGCGGGGCTGTGAAGAAACCGATGAACTTCGACAGCGAGAACGAAACGGCCGTCTTGATCGAAATCTTCTCCTCGCGGGCTGCGTGCAGCGCGGCGATGCGACAGAGAGCCCCGCCGAGCACCGACCATATCGCCAAAGCGACGATAATGTAAATCAGCGAATATATCGGATAGGTCGTAACCATCCACCACAGACCCCAGAGCATCAGCGCAACGAACGCCAGCAGGCCGAAGCCTTCGGGATTGTTCGTGGAGGCGTCGAACTGCGTGCGGTTCGGTACCGCCTTGGCGCGAAGCGCCGCCGGCGTCATCGAACCTCGCTGGTTAAGGAGATCGGAGATGCCCGTAGTAAAGTTGCCGCGACGCACCGCGCCGACGGCGTTGGAGACGCATCGACCCTGCCAGTCAAGAAAGCCCCTAAGGATGCCGACGCCTTTCAACTGTTTCAAATTGTTCGTCCCGGCGATATATGTCTGAAGCGCCCCCCTCCTGGTCGCCAGGTGCGCCTCTTTAGCAATCTTTAGTTGCTTCTTTTGCTCTTTCTTGGCGGGAAGAGCGTAGGCTTCATCTTCTTTCTTTTTCAAATCGTCATCGGCGGTGGTCAGCGCTTTCTCGTACGAGCGTTCCAATTCCTTCTCGACACGCTCCACGGCCTCGCCGAAATCATCCTTAGCCAGCCTGGTTGCGTCCTTCCTTTCCATATCCGTCATACGGGTCAGCATCCCCACCACGCTTTCAACGCGATTCTCTTCAAGCCATTTCTCTTTGGCTTCGAGGAAAGAGGTTCGGCTCGAAGCCTCCCAGCATCCCCACGTTTCGCCCGGCATGACCACGGCCGAATCGTTGACGCGCGACCAGACCTTGTCCATCGCCACGCCCAGCGCGCAGGTAAGAATAATAGCAAGCAAAGCCAAAATGATCTTGCTGGGATGGATCGCCATCTTGAAGGACTTGAGGATGTGCGAAAAACTGAATACCTCGTTCCAACTTACGCTCCTGACGACACGTTGTTCATCGGCCATGATTGTCCCTTTCAATAAAATTCCATTCCCCCCACAGGCGCGGATTATAGCCCACGTCCTGTACAGTTCAAAGAATTTTTGGCACAATATAATCGAATGGATGCAACGCCAAATAGAAGACCGGCATAAGTTTCCAGGCCGAACGACCAATCAGGGCAACGGGAAAAAACAAACATGCCCGAAATTAATACATATCTGCCTCACGTTTCAAGGAGAAAGACCATGCTTCATACCGCTAACCGATGTATGCGCCCGAGGCTGTGGCCGTTCGTGCAATTGTTCCTGCTGATCGGATGTTTCCTGCCGCTGGGCTGCGGAAGCGAGAAGGAGCAACCCAAGAAGGAGCATCCCAAACAGGAGCGTCCTGTGCGGGAGCATCTCGTATCGGTCAAACTTGCCGGCGGGACAGGAACGCAGAATGTTATGTGTTGCAGTGTTCAGCGAGGGGAAATATTCGCCAGAATCAGGGAGGAAGAGGCCGAAGAGGCCGGCAAGGACCATTATGAGTTTCCCGTGTTCGACGGAGAATTGCTGATGGTCGAACTGTCCGCCAAGGCGGACAAGTCAACAGACAAGATAAGTTTCCCGTACATATTCCGTGGCGACGAGAAAATGCCGCTGGTCTTTTCCCGCCGGCTCGGCTTGGCGCTGCTGGACGGCAAGGTAATCTGCGTTGATTTGACCGACAAGGCCGGCGCTAAGTGGATCGAACGGCAGCCCGACGCACAACTAAAGACAGTTCGCACGCTTTTACTCGGCGGTGGTATAGCGACCGACACGGCGGCCTTAACCCGTATGGCCGGTTCCGGCATCACTATCGGCTTCAGTAGTAAAAGCGAGAATGAATCCACCGCCGAGCCGGAACCAACAGACAAAGTCGAGGTCGAGGCGGAACCAACAGACAAAGCCGAGGCCGAGGCGCGAAGGGCACTGATCGCCGCCAGGCCCGCCTGTCTTTTCACTGACAGAGAGGGTCTCGGCAAGGATACGATTGCTCAACTGTCGGATCTCACACACCTGGTGATTCCCAGCCATGAGACGCCCGACCTGACAAAACTGAAAAAACTTCGATTCTTTGGATGTTTTGACAGGATGGAAACCCTGCCCCCACTGACTAAACTGTCCCATCTGCAAGGGCTCGTGCTGACAGACTGTAACAACGTTACGGATTTCACGCCGCTGCGGAAACTCACCCGTCTTCGGACACTCCATATTGGAGATGCTGATGAACTCGCCGACCTCGACGTATTTGCCGATATGCGGGACCTGCGAAGTCTGACTCTGGATCTTGGAGGCGGGAGCGAAATCAAGAGCATCGCCCCGATCGGGAAACTGACGAACCTTACGGAACTCGCCATTGTTCGAATGCCGCCGACCGTCAAGGACCTCAGCCCCCTGAAGAAATTGAAGAATCTCAAGATTCTTGTGGTCGATAAAGACGGCCTGGAGAAACGTCAGAAGGAATACGACGAGATTCGCAAGGCCCTGCCGGAATGTAAAGTTGTAGGTTACTGCATGGGTTCAGCCTGGATTCTTCTGGTCGTTCCCGCGGCGGTGTGGTTGGGCGTCCGGCGGCGGCGTCGGTCCGCGGCGGGGAAGGCTGCGTGATGAGCAGGCGGTCCGGTCGGCCCGGCGAAGCGCTGATATTCGCGGCGGGCATGGCGGTCTTCGCGCTATGCGCCCATCGGGAGGGCTTGGTTCTGCCACGATTGGCCGGACTCCTGATAGCAGGCCTGGCTTTGGCGCGGGGAATTGCCAAATCACCTCAACCGTGGAGGATGTTGGGTGTAACCGGCTTTGCGAGGTATCGCCTGATTTATATCCCGTTGGCGGTCGGCCTGGGAATTGGGCTGGCGATGTACTATCGCTACGTTCAGCACCAGGCGCTGCTGCCCGAGCGACTGGAATGGTTTTGCCTCCTCGCGGCGGGCATCGGCGTCTGTGAGGAAGTTGCGTATCGCGGTTTCGTGCAGGGGGCTT
>DAOVLS010000131.1 GCA_030631125.1 Planctomycetales bacterium | reverse complement strand
TGCGTTGATTCGCCGCCGCAGGCGTGCGTAATCAGCAGATGTTGACGATTGTGTCAATCGGCTGATTTTGTTGGCTGGTTGATAAGGAAAAGGGACGTTCTTTCCGCCCTGAAAGGGGCAGGGAGGAACGTCCTTTTTTTGAGCAGTCGGGGGAATCTGGGACGGAGATGCTCTGTTGAAAGCAGGGCAGGACGGTTTTTTGATTTTTCAGCCGCAGCGCGGCACCTTCCTTAGCAGGACAACGCGGCTTGTCGAAAAACAGCGCCGAACGGCAAGCCGATACGCGCGCCGGCTTGCCGTTCGGTGCTGTTTCAACAGAAAACCGTCCAACCCGCGTTGTCCTGTTAGAGCAGTTCACGATAAATCGTAGCATCGTAGCACGGCCGTCTCGGCTGTGGAATCACGGGCGGGACGCCCATGCTACGATGTTCGCAAACGCTACCAAATAACGTGAACTGCTCTAAAGAATGACTTCTTTGACAGAGCCTGGATAACAAACCTTATAAAAGGAAAAATCCGGCGTAAAAATCTTGCTACCCAAAGACCGTTGAGGTATTATATTCGCTGAAGATGAATTGTGTCTTTTAGCCTGCGGGTGCGTTCGGGATTCAATTCTAATAACGGCCCGCCGGTAAGTCTGCGGGAATGAGAAATGCACAACGAAAAGAATGTTGTGCCAGTTCTTTGAATAAATATCGTTTAGCAGGTCTTTTGAGTGCCAATTCTGTGTTAAAGCAGTTAATTGTTGTGAACTGTGGTAAAGGGGTGGTGCTATGCAAATGGTTGAGGTTTTCTGTCCGGGCTGTGGTAAACTTCTGACTGTCTCGCGAGAGAATTTAGGGAAGAAGGGCCGGTGCCACGCATGCAAGAAGGTTTTCGTTATTACCGAGACAGAGTTGCTTGATTCGGTCGATCTGTCCAAGCCGGGTTTGGCCGATACGAGCGTGGAGGATATTCTTGACTGGTTGGGCAAGGACGGCAAGCCAGTCGGCATTCAGCAGCCGGCCTCTTCGCAGACCGGCGTGGCCGCCGGTCAGCCCGAATCGCCCCGGCAGGTAAAGCCGGTCAAACCGGCGTCCGAACGGAAACGTTACCCTGTCCGTCTGGGACACGTGGACGACATGGGCGCTTTTTTCCTCTTCAGCCCCGATCTACTCTACGAAGATGATTTTCGCAGCGCCTTTCCGCAGAAGTGCATTGTCTGCGGCAAGCGTCGTCATCTGTCGATCCACCTGGTTGTCTGGTTCAGCAAGTTGCCGGGGCGAGGCGAAATCGGTGCTCGCACCTCATATTCGCGCAGCGTTTTCGAACTCGACGAAATGGACGGATTGTCTGGACGCGAACTACTGGCGAAACTGGACCGCGTCGGGAACCTGCCGGAACCGTATTGTTTACCGTTTCCATATTACCTCTGCCGGGATTGCTCGCCAATCGGAGCGGTAGTTCCCGACGTCCGCTTCAAAGCCGACGGACGAACACGCGAGTGCGAACTGGGAATATTCTCGCTCAAACGGGCCGAGGAGTTTGTCGGGATAGTCTGCGGGTCTGGATCTCCCGTCCTGAAGCAGGTTCGTGAAGCGCTCAAGAAAGATCGAAGCGACCCTTGGCGGGCTTTACCGCTGGCAATCAGAAGCCGGATCAAACAGTGGTTCAACCTGGAAACCGGGGAAAAGTTCGTCGTCTATATCTCCGACAAAGACTTTTCCAAGACCGAAGCGGGTTTGGCCGGTATCGTGATAACGGACAAGCGGTTGGTGTTCCGCAAGTTCGCCGCCAAGATTGAGATCCCGCTGACCGAGAGAATTACCATCGAGCCGGTAACCGTCAAAGGACGGTCTCAATTGCAGATTTCCAGCCGGTCAACCAAGCCGGCCCTTCTGGTCGCCGACGACGCCACCACAGAACGGTTCCAAACGTCCCTCCGCAGGGTAGGCGCAAAGACCAAATGGCTCACAGTGCAGACCAGTTGAGAAACCGAGTGTTTTCAATCGGAAATGGGCAATCGGTGATCCCATAGGGATCGCCCACGGTATTGAAATGCCCGGGACAGGATTTGAACCTGCACCTCCCAAGGGAGACCAGCCCCTCAAGCTGGCGCGTCTGCCAGTTCCGCCACCCGGGCGAACGTAAGCAAATGATCTTAACGTTCCGGCGAAGGCGTGTCAAGATACACGTTCTGTCCCGGTTTTATTGTCAGGTTCGGGTCGATGTTTTCAGCCAGTTGTTCAGCGTCGGTTGCCAGCAGGGGACTGATTTCGATGACAGCGGCCGGTTCTCCGTCGGCGTCGCGCGGCACAGCCACACCGGCTGATTCCAGCCAGCGGGCGGATCGGCGGACCTGGTCGCGCAGAGAAGTCGCCGGGCTACCTTCGCCTGTGGTGTTCTTGACGGGCGAAAACTCCTCCTCGCGGAGCGTCTCCAGCACCACGACGTTTTCGGCCAGGGGCATCGCATCGAAGATGAACCTCTCGAATTTGACGGCATTGGGTTCATCCGGTTTGACCTGCCTGCCGGCAGGCGAGGCAGCCGTCCCGGACGGGTCAATGTAAGGGACCTTCTTGATTGCCCGGTGGAACGGTAGCCGGTATTGCCCTTCGGCTGTCAGTCGTTCGACGAACCGGCGTGAGAGGATGTGGATCGCGATGCTGCCGGAGCCGAAAACGAGCGAACCGTCCGGTCTGGTTGCCCGGGCGGACTCTTCCGGCAGGTCGGAGTATTCGATGACCGTTACCTTCCCATCGACCGTGCAGAAGTTTCCGAGTTTCTCCATAGGCCCGCTTTTCGGGATGGCCTTTGCGGACATATCAGCGCCGCTCCCGGCGGTCAGTCCTATGAAGAGCGGGTCGATGCAATGATTGAGCGGGTTGTCCACCTGGAAGTAGGAGATGTATTCGATGCCGCGTTCAGCCATATCGTTCAGAGCGCCGCTTCGGTGCAGTGCGTTCAGGCATCCGCCGTGTCCTTCGCCGCTGAAGGCGATTCGGCCCTTGCCGACCAGGAGGATTTTTCCGCTGAGGTCCACCACAGGCATCCGCCCTTGTGTGAAGAAGAATACGTCCCGGTGGCCCAGGCCGAAGAAATCGTTGTCGGCGAAGAATTTGCGTGTACCGGCGTCGTTGGTCTGACTGGTCATAATGTACCACGGGATGGTCGAGCCGTGATGACGAGCGGCGGAGAGTATCTGCTCGGCGAAGATATGGAAGAGGGTTTTGTGTTTGACCGGCGTAGCAGGAAAGCAGCCCTTTGGTCCGTCGAAACCCAGGCGGGTTCCTTCCCCGCCTGCGACGACGACCGCGGCGACTTGTCCGGCTGATATAAGTTCGCCTCCTCGCTGCCTGGCCCGGTGGTAGGAGTCGGCCGATACTTTGTCGGCAGGCCTGGCCGGGAGAATGGGAGCCGGTGACGGATTTGCAGGTACGCTTGTGGTCGGCTCGGCGAGGGCGTGCGAACGTATCAACCCGTCGAGTTGCTTAAGATCAACACCGGCAATTTGCTCCAGTAAGGCCGATTGCGAGGCATGGTCGAGTTCGTCGTAGAAGGCCAGGAGATGTTCCTGGCCGAACGTGCGGAGGAGTTTGCTTGTTGTTTCCAATGGTGTCATTGTCTTCGACAGATTAGGCTCGTCGCTTATTGGTGTCAATACAAGGTTTGTTTCCGGTTTGGATGGAGTGAAAAAAATTTAAATGTTATGTTGACAAAGGCCAGGGGAACTTGCTATTATTAACATAGATGTGTTGGATAGATGCGTTAGAAGGTGATCGTGGCTGCATGGACTCTTCCATATATCCCACGCCCCACCGAGCAACCTTCTACCGCAAACTAACGTAGGCCGGGGATGATATAGTGTAAGTATATCCCGGCGGGTACATGGAACCAGGGGAGATGAAAGGAAGAGTGCTATTATGAGAAGAACAAAAGGTTTTACACTGGTCGAGTTGTTGGTGGTCGTTGCGATCATCGCGCTGCTGGTGTCCATCCTCCTGCCCACACTGGGCCGGGCGAAGGAATTGGCCAAGCAGGCGATCTGCGGCTCCAACCTCAAGAACATCGGCACTGGGGTTAAAATGTACCAGGCCGAGTATGACGATTGCGCGCCGTGGATCGACAGCGGCAACTGGTTGGCCACCACCGGCACGAACGCCAAAAGTACAACGACGCCCGGTGTGGTAAGCCCGACGGCTTTGATGTTCCTGCTGGTTCGCACGGGTCAAATGTCGGTGGATATGTTCCGCTGCCCCAGCGACGACAACGCCATGAAAATGGCCTCCACCAGGTTCGACGCCTTCGGCGAAAATTACCACTACTGGGACTTTTGCGATTCCGAGATCCAAGACCCGGGTGGCAGAGACTGCAAGAGGGTCAGTTACAGCATCCAGGCTCCTCTTTATGATCCGGCAGCCGTTGCATGCACCCCCGGTTTTACTGCCAACAGCAGAGGCGGTCTGGCGATTATGGCCGACAAGACCCCCGAGTTTGACGGCAAGACGGCCGCGACTAACTGGGAAGCCGATCCGATAACCGAGGACAATAGAAAGGACGGCATGAGCCAGAACCACAACTCCGGCGATTTCATCAATGTCCTCTTTTCCGACGCCCATGTATCCGGCGGCAAGCGGGCTGACGCCGGTCTCAACGATGATAATATCTACAGCGCCTCCAACGATGACGACGGGGGTACCCAGGGAGCCGGAAGCACGAGTTTGCTTGAGCACCTGTCGGGAGAAGACAGTTTTCTGATCGGTCCGGTTAAGAATTAAGTAACTGCTGGACGATAGTGTAACACCAGACCGGGGCGGACGCCGAGTCCGTCCCGGTTTTTTGCGCGCCGCGCGGATTGCCATATAATCCGTGGCGGTTGATGTTGACGCAGTACGGCGGCGTTGACTATAATTGTTAGTGGCGGATGAGGATGCTTACATACACGAGCGAGCCTCTTCGTCCTGCCCGAAGGCAAGTTATCTCATCGACAAAAAGCATTTTCGGAGTCCGGAATCTGTGGACGTGGAAGGGGATGTAACATGTGGCGCAGAAACGGCTTTACACTCGTCGAACTACTTGTGGTCGTGGCGATTATCGCAATACTGATCGGTATTCTTCTGCCCACTCTCGGACGGGTGCAGGAGCAAACCCGACAAGTGGTTTGTCAGAACAATCTCAGTGTCATTTTCAAGGGCTGGGGGATGTACGCCGGTGCGAACAGGGGATCTCCGCCGATACTTTACGGCGGGGGCGATCTCTACGCCTACAAAGACGACCTGAAGATGAGCGACGACTGTACTGTTGACGCATTGGGCAAAGGTTCCCAGCAGGGCCTGAACCTTCTGATAAAGACCGGCGCCGCCTCCTGGGAGATGTTCATGTGTCCATCGACGGAAAACATGCCGGCGGATCGCGGCGCCGGCAGGAAATTCGGACTGGGCGAGACCGTTGACGGCGAGGAAATAAGTTACTGCGATTACGGCATCCAGGGGGCAAACACCTATTACTGTAACCTTTGCCCGCTGAATAAGTTTATGGACGGCGACGTTGTCGTCATGGGCGACCGAGGCCCGCCGAGCCTGTACGACTATCAGGATAAGTGGAGCCCGAACCACCCCAAGGACGGCGAGAGCCTGCTTTATTTCGATGGCCATATAAGGTTCTCCAAGGACAAGAACGCCGACGACGATAAGAACACCGGCGGGTGGGGCGGAAACAACGTCTATACGCGCGATTACTGGGATAATCCGGAATCGGAAAGCCCCATACTCACCGGCAACAACAACGGCTGGAATAAATACGCCGGCTCCACCAAAGACACCGTCCTGCACGCCTGGCCGGGCAGGTTCTAACATAAGGGCTTTCGAGCAACAGAAGGATCGCGATTTGATGAAGCGGATGAAAGGTTTAACACTCGTCGAACTACTTGTGGTTGTAGCGGTTATTGCGATGGTGGTGACTGTTCTTGTGCTGATCCCGAGGGGCAGGCCGAAGGAACTGTCCAGGCAGGCGATTTGTGGCGCCAATCTCAAGAACATCGGCACTGGGGTTAAACTGTATCAGGCCGAGTATGACGATTGCACGCCGTGGATCGACAGCGGCAACTGGTTGGCCACCACCGGCACGAACGCCAAAAGTACAACGACGCCCGGTGTGGTAAGCCCGACGGCTTTGATGTTCCTGCTGGTTCGCACGGGCCAAATGTCGGTGGGCCTGTTCCGCTGTCCCAGCGACAAAAACGCCACAAAGATGGACACCACCATGTTCACCAGCGACGGCGAGAGTTACTACTACTGGGACTTCTACGACACCGAGAAGTCCAACCCTTCGGCTGCCGATAACTGCACGAAGGTCAGTTACAGCATCCAGGCGCCACTCTATGATTCGACCGCCAAAACCTACATTGCCGGCTTTACAGCCGCCAGCAAAGGCGGGCTTGCGATAGCGACCGATAAAACCCCCGGTTTCGACGGCAAGACGCCTTGCACTGACTGGGGCGGCACACTTTCCAAAAAGCAGAGAAAGGCCGGTATGAGCCAGAACCACAAGTCCGGCGATTTCATCAATGTCCTCTATGCCGACGCCCATGTAAGTGGCTGCAAGCGGGCCGACGTTGGTATCGGCGATGACAATATCTACAGCGCCTCCAATAATGCTGAGGCCGGTACGCA
>DAOVLS010000420.1 GCA_030631125.1 Planctomycetales bacterium | reverse complement strand
GATTGGTATCTGGGCGGTTTTGGGAATTGCCGCATTTCTGACGGCGGCGATTACGCTCCGCCGGGAGCACCTCCGGCCACTCACAATCGCCGCAATCGCCGCGGCCGTCCTGTTCGGCTCGGCCACGTGGGCGGCGCTGGCCTACTATCGCATTCCCGACAACCATATCGTTACCTTCTCTTCCAAAGGCTCGGTCCTGGCGACTATACGCGGGCGGGTCGCCTCTGCGCCCCGCCTGCAAAAATCTCAGACGCCCTACTGGCGCCCGCCGAAGACGACCTTCGGCCTCGACGCCGACGCCATTCGCAGCGCCGACGGTCAGTGGCTCCCGACGACCGGAATCGTCCGCGTAACCGTCGGCGAACCGGTCCACGATTTGACCGGCGGCCGGCAGGTCGAACTTGTCGGCTCGCTTCGGAGACCCGGCCCGCCAGGCAACCCCGGACAGTACGACTGGCAGGCAGCCGACAGATACAAGGGCATCCTCGTAAGGTTTTTCGTTCCGGGCGCTGACGGCGTCAGCACGCTCAAGCCTGCCTCCGGCAATTGGCTTTCGGGTCTCTGGCGCCGGGCGCGACTGACTGCCCGTCAACACCTGAACGGGTGCGGCGAAGAAGACGAAGCGGTCCTGCTCGAAGCGCTGGTACTCGGCGAGCGATCGCCCGCACTGCGCGAACTGAATCAAATAATGGTCGAAGCGGGTATCGCACATTTCCTGAGCATTTCCGGGCTGCACCTGGGAATCTTCCTCGGCTTCATCTACTGGGTCTGTCGTCTGTTGACGTTTTCACCCCGCCGCAGCGCGTGGGTCGTGCTGATAATCCTGGCTGGGTACGTCCTGCTGGCAGAGCCGCGAGCGCCGCTGCTGCGGTCGGCGATTATGGCGTCGGCGATATGCGTGGCGGTTATCTCGAACCGGAGCGTCTCGACCCGCAACGCCCTGGCCGTTGCGGCGATCGTCCTGCTGGTCATCGACCCGCTGCAAATCTTCCGGGCGGGCTTCCAACTGAGTTTCGGTATCGTTACCGGTATCCTCGTTCTGCACGGACCGATAAGGCAGTTGCTCTTCGGTAAGTGGCTTCGAAAGCGGGAACTGATGGTATTCCGCGATGAGCATCGTGTCCGCCGCTGGATGTACTATCGCGGAGCGGACTGGTTTATCGTTCTGGTGTGCATGTCGCTGGCGGCGTATATCTCGGCTGTGCCGCTGGTGGCGTATCATTTCGGGCGATTCTGCCCGTACGCGCCGGCCCTGTCGATACTCCTGCTGCCGATGCTCGTGGCGGTGCTGATACCGGCGTATGTCTCAATGACGCTGGCGTTTCTGATGCCGAACCTGGCTGCGCTGGTCGGTTCGCTCGCCGCCGATGCCGCCGGGGTGATGAGGCAAGTCGTCATGCTGACCAGGCACCTGCCGGGGCTGAGCATCGACCTGTTCACCATACCGGTATGGTGCGTCGTGCTGTTTTACCTGGCTGTGGGGCTTTGGATTACGGCCAGGAAATCCCGGCTTATCCTTTCGTCTGCGGTTGTCGCGACGTTGGGACTGGCGGTGAGTATCGTCGTTACCCAGTGGCCCGCCCATCCGCCGGTAAACGGGCAACTGCACATCCTCGACGTCGCGCACGGGTCGATGACGCTCCTGCACGCGCCCGACGGGAAGACGTATCTCTTCGACGCCGGCACGCTCGCACCGATAGACGCCTATAACCAGATACTTCGCCCGTTCCTCCGCGCCAAGCGCTTGGCCAGCCCGGAGGCCGTCTTTGTCTCTCACGCCAACATCGACCATTACAACGCCCTGCCAGCCCTTCTGTCCCGACGACCGCCACGGCGGGTTTATCTCAACGAATTCTTCGGCCTGCGGGAAGAGATCGCACCGGACGTCCGAAAACTACTGAACGAATTCAAAAAACGCGATGTGCAGGTCGTCCGCCTTCGGGCAGGGCAAAAAGTAACGCTGGACTTGAAAACAACCGTCGAAGTCCTCTGGCCACCCGCTGATGCGATGGACCTGGACATCAATAACTGCTCACTCGTCCTGCGCGTCGTTTGTGGCGGGAAAAGCGTCATCATCCCCGGCGACATCGGAGAACCGGCGGAGACTTACCTTGCGAAACTCCCGGCCGAGAGTATCCACTCCGACGCACTGATCCTGCCGCACCACGGCAGCGCCACACCGACACTCAAGGCCTTCATCGAAGCCGTCGGCCCGGAGGTCATCATCCAGTCCAGTTCCTATCGCCCCGCTCCGCCGGAACTGCTCAAAGCCATCGGTGACCGGCGGCGATACGCCACATTCCGCGACGGGTGGATCGGACTGACGCTGGACAAAGACGGGCCGATCGCCGAGACAATGCACAACAAGTAGCGATTTCCCGGAAAGAAAAATTTCGGAAAAACAGGGAAAGATACGGAAAAATTGGGAAAGATACGGAAAGGTACGGAAAGGTACGGAAAGGTACGGAAAGGTACGGAAAGATACGGAAAGATACGGAAAGATTCGGAAAGTTTGGGAAAGGACGTAAAATCCGTAAATCCTTCTGTGCCAATCACTTATGATTTTCGAGGTCGTTTTTTCGTCCGTTTTCAAAAACAGTTCACAGATTACACAGATTACACGGATATTCACCATGCCCACGG
>DAOVLS010000117.1 GCA_030631125.1 Planctomycetales bacterium | reverse complement strand
GGTTCAGCCCGAGGCGGACGTTGTTCGGCTCATCCGTCCCGAACGGCTTGCCTCGGTCCATGAACCGCCTGGCCTTCCAGAAAAGGTCCTCGTTGCGTGTGAAGAATATGCCGCCCTGCCCGCCGCTGGCGTAGTGTTTTCCGTACATCGTGCTGAACGCGGAGATGTCGCCGTGGGTTCCGACGGGCCGGTCGTGATAGACCGCTCCGTGCGCCTGTGCGGCGTCCTCGACGACGGCCAGGCCTTTCTCGCGGGCGAGTTCCATTATGGGGTCCATGTCTATCGGCTCGCCGAATATCTGGGCAACGACGATCGCCTTCGTCCGCTCGGTGATGGCGGCGGCTATCTGCTCAGGTCCGGCGTTGAAGGAAAATTCGTTCGTGTCGGCGGGGACCGGAACGCAGTTCATCATCACAATAGGCATTGCCCCGCCGGGGTCGGTTATGGGCGGGCAGACGACTTCGCTTCCCGGCTCCAGTTCCAGCGCCGCTATCGCCGACAGCACCGCCGACGTGCCGGAATTGACCGCCTTGGCGAACCCCCCGCCGAGGTGCTCGGCGAATTCTTTCTCATAGGCCTGCTCACGCTTTCCGCCGTACCCGAAGGCTTCGCCCGTGGCAATGGCCTCGTCAAAGACCTCCACGGCGGCGGCCTTTTCGTCCTCGCCGAACAATCGCCTCGGCGGAAATGGTTTTTCCCGCACCGCACTACCGCCGTCAATCGCCAGTTTCTCGTCGGATTTCGCCATCAATAATTCCTTTCTGTTGCCAACTCGCAGGGCTGGGTCAACAGGCCCGCGGAATGCTTCCCAGATGCGTCTGGTGGGCCTGTTGGCCCACCCTACCGCCAGCGAAGCAGTCTTCGGACCAGTTCTTCTTCGCCTGAGCGGTTGCCTTCTATCAGATGTCCGATAAATTGCAAGGCATATCCGCCGAAAAAAAGTCCGGCGGCGAGTATCCAGTATTTCATAACAGCCGCCGCCGGCGCAGCGACAAAGGCTGCCGGGATGCCGACCATGTGTAACGCGAAACTCGTCCGGTTGCGATGTCGGGAAAACCAGTTTGTAAGCCATTTACGAAGCATAATCAGCATTCAGCATTCAGCGGTCAGCATTCAGCATTCAGCAATCAGCGGTCAGTGTTTTTTTATCTTTTGCTGATGGCTGATTGCTGAACGCTGACCGCTGATCATCAGAATACCGGCGGGGCGCCCCATGTGATTGTATAGACGGTATTCAGCAGTACGCCGATGAAGAAGTCCAGCGCCAGAATAGCCATGCAGGACTCGACGAAACTCTCCGTGCACGCCCTTCCGACTCCGGCGGCGCCGGGCCGGCAGCGAAAGCCTCGCCAGCAACAGATCAAACTCATTACGCCGGCGAAGAACAGGCTCTTGAGCAGACCCGTGGTGATGTCGAACATCTCCACCGTCCTGGCTGCGTGCTCCCAGAACGCCGCGGCGTTGACACCGTAGATTTTGACGCTGATAAGGTACCCGCCGAGAATGCCCGTCATGTCCGCATAGAGCACCAGGAACGGCATCAGCAGGACGCAGGCGAGGAACCGCGGCACGACCAGAACGCGTAGCGGGTCGGCGCCCATCGCCCGCAGCGCGTCGATCTGGTCGGTAACGCGCATGGTTCCCAATTCGGCGGCCAGACCTCCGCCGACGCGCCCGGCCAGCATTATCGCGGCCAGTACCGGGCCTAACTCGCGCACCACCGAAAGGTTGACGATAGCGCCGAGATTCGCCTCCAGTCCGACGGCCTGAAACTGAAGCACCGACTGGGCGGCAAGGACCATCCCGACGAACGCGCCGGTGAACATCACCACCGGAACGCTCCGCGTACCGACCTCGTACATCTGCCGAAGCGTCAGGCGAACGTTGCGCCTTCCCATCCCGACGGACAACACCCATCCGAACGTCTGCCCGCAGAAGCGACAAAAATCCCCAAACGTCGCCACCGACGAAAGACCTCGCGAACCCAATTGTGCGAAAACATTCACGGCTCAACCCTGCCGATACTGCCCGGATAGAATATCTTCCGCCTGGGAATGACCAGTTCGGTTCCAGGCCCCTGCCGGACGGCGGCGTAGCCCAGGGCGTTGTCCAATCTCCGTTGGGCGAGTCGGGCAAGATGCGATCGAATCGCGGTCGTCAGGCTGACCTTGCACGGGCCGAAACGCCGCCGGTATCCAGCCAGGACCATGTCTCGACAATCCCACAGCATCGGTGGGATTCGGACCTGCCGATGTTCGACGTCAATAACGAACCGCCTCTCATCCAGAACCAGGTGGTTGAACGCCTCGTCGAGCCTGTTGGTAAAATCCTGTCCGGTGAACGGCTTTCTCGGTAGAGGGGCGTAATCGGCCCACGCGCCGGGTGCACAGGCGGCCAGGCGAAAGTCGCCGCTCCGCCTAGCTTCATCCAGAAGGATTGAGTCGATTTTTTCGAGCGACATTATCCGCCCGTCAAGATCGAAGGTTCGCTTCCGTGCCGTCGGACTGACTTGTCGTGAGCAGCCCGCCAAATCCGCCAACTTCATCGACCATGCCGCACGAGCGTTGTACCACCAGGCCCAACGAGACGCATCCGTCGGATACAAATCCGGCGTGGCTGTCGGGCCGGTAAGCGACATCTTCCGCAGATGTGAATCCAACCGGCTGCGCACCCGCGCCAAGTCGGTCGGAACGAACCGCCCCCTCGCGTCAACTGCCTCGGCCAGAACCGCTGACAGGTCGGAAACATCCGAAGAAGCCTCCACGCCGGTCAGATCAAGATGAACCGGCGCAACGTTTGGTTCGCCGGCACAACCGACCGCAAACAACGCAAACGAGACCATCGCAATTTTACCGAACGTGCCGTTCATACCGAAAATTGTAATCGCCTCTTGGCGAAAACAACAGTTATTATCCCTCCAGTTGCACACCGGGCCGCCGATTTGTCTTTCCTCTGTCGCTATTTGCACAGGCGAAGGGGCGAACATTGCGTAATATATTTATATATACAACGACAATGCGAGGTGTCGAATGCGCAAAAATAACTTGACCGCCTCACAGTTACATAGACAATGTGTTTATATAAGTCGTTCCAATGGGTAAGGGAGAAAAGTATGGCGACATTTAAGTGCGAAAAGTGCGACAGAGAGTTCAAGAACGAGCGTGCCCTGAAGGTTCACATAGGCATGGTGCACGGTAGCAAACGTAAGGCTAAGAAGAAGGCTCCCCGGGCGTCCCGCAAAGGTAAGTTCACCTGTAAGGTTTGCGGTCGTTCATTCAAGATGGCAATGCACCTGGCGAGGCACATGACGGCGGCGCACGGGAAAAAGCGCCGCAAGACCGTCAAAAAAGCCCGCCGCGTCGTTCGCGCCGCAGCCGATGTTCCAAGAGGCCTGAACGTCGATGCGCTTTCAATCGACCAACTTCTCGCCGTAAAGAAGGCGGTCGATGCCCGGCTTAACAGCATTGCACAAAAAATGCGACAGCTAAAACTTCGCGGGTAATGCTTCGCTGACGAAGCCGTTAAAAAAAGCGCCGAACGGCAAGCCGATACGCGTATCGGCTTGCCGTTCGGCGCTTTTTATTTTAACGCAATGCTACTTTACTTTTCTTCGTCCTGTTCGCTTTCAGGTTGCGATTCGGGCGATTCCTGTGGTTCGTCTTCCGGTTTTTCCACTGCTTCGGGTTCCGGTTCCCGGGTCTCTTCGACAGGCGGTTGTTCTTCTGCGGTTTCGGTGGCCGGTGCGTCTTCCGCCTGGTCTTGTTCGTCGGTTCTGGTTGTAGAGATAAGCGGCTTACCTTCGATGGAGCCGAGCAGTCCTGTTTCTGCGCCGAGTCCGCCTCTCCGCCTGGCCTGCGGTTCGGGCGGGGCCTCGCCGGGGACGCCGTCCTCGGCCGCCCATTGCGCACGCTTGAGCGACAGTCCGATCTTCCGGTCTTCGTTGTCCACGCGCAGAATCTTGACCTCCAACTCATCGCCGATCTTGACAAGGTCTTCGGGGTTCTCAATCTTATGGTCCGCCAGTTCGGATATGTGCAGCAGACCTTCCAGGCCGTCTTCCAGTTCCACAAAGACGCCGAAGTTCGTTACCTTGATGACTTTGCCCTGGACGATCTGTCCGGCTATGTAATGCTCCGGTATCTGTCGCAGCCAGGGGTCTTCGGTGAGTTGTTTCAGTCCCAGCGCCACCCGGCTTTTGTCTTCATCGACCGACAGGACGACACACTGGATTTCTTCGCCCTTTTTGAGCATCTCGGCAGGATGCGTGATTTTGCGGGTCCAGGAGAGGTCCGAGATGTGCAGCAGCCCGTCGATGCCCTCCTCGATCTGGATGAATGCGCCGTAATTGGTCAGGTTCCGCACCTGACCGGTGATGACTGTGCCGGAAGGATACTTTTCCTTCACCAGCGTCCACGGATTCGCCTCGGTCTGCTTGATGCCGAGGGAGATTTCCTGCTTGTTTTTGTCGATTTCGAGTATGACAACGTCGATCTCGTCGCCGACGTTGACCATTTCGGACGGATGATTTATCCGCTTGGTCCAGGACATTTCCGAAATATGCACCAGCCCCTCGATGCCTTCCTGGAGTTTGACGAACACTCCGTACGGGACCATGTTGACAACTTTACCGCGGACCCGCGAACCGGACGGATACCGCTCTCCGATCCCTTCCCACGGCGAGGGCGTCTTCTGCTTGATACCAAGGGCGATCTTTTCCTTCTCGGTGTCGATGGACAGGACCACCACTTCAATTTCCTCATCGACCTTGACCACCTCGGACGGATGCTCGATCCGCCCCCAGGACATGTCGGTGATATGCACCAAACCGTCGATTCCGCCCAGATCGACGAATGCGCCGAACTCGGCGATATTCTTGACCACGCCCTTGCGAATCTGCCCGACCTCGATCTCGGCGAAGAGTTTTTCCTTGGCCTCGCCGCGACGCTCCTCAATGAGTTTCCGGCGGGAGACAACGATGTTCCGGGCGGCCTGGTCGATCTTGAGAATCTTGGCTTCGATCTTCTTGCCGACATATTCGCCGATGTCGAAAGGCCTGCGGATATCGACCTGGCTTGCAGGCAGGAACACCGGAACGCCGATATCCACGAGCAGCCCGCCCTTGATCTTCCGCGTAACCACGCCTTCGACGATGTCGTCTTCCGCCTTCGTGGTGATGATCTGCTCCCACGCCTGGATGCGGTCGGCTTTACGCTTGGAGAGGATCACCAGCCCGCTGTCGGACTCGACCGCCTCCAGAAGGACTTGTATTTCCGTACCGGCCTCGGCCTCGCTGCGGTCGCCAAACTCGCCGAGATCGACCACGCCTTCGCTTTTGAGTCCGACTTCGACGAAAACATCGTTGCCTATGACGCTGACAATCTGACCGGTGAGGATGCTGCCGACCTTGAACCGCGACGAAGCCTCCTGCATCGCGTCGGCCAGATTTTGCGAAACATTTTCGCCGTCGCCCAACGCATCGCCAATCTGTTCCTGAACCTGCTCGTCTGTAATGCCAAGTGACTTGATAAGATTTCGATCTACCATTTGTTTTTCTTAATCAGCCTGTAGTTATCGAATACCGGCAGGGATTGTCATTAAACTTCCCGCCCCCGCCGCAATCGGACCACCCGATTCCCGCCGAAAAGACACCCCAGGCACAAAGACATCCACCGGCGAACCCATAAACCTAGCAGAGATGCCAACATACCTCAAGGTAAGTTGCGATAAAAAATCAGTGGGCAGGGAGCCGTGGTCGCGGTGTTTGCGGCCACGTTTGCGGCAAGATTTTAGCGTGGTCGCAAACACCGCGACCACGGCACCCGGACTATTTTTTCGCCGGCTTTGGTTTGAGCAGACCGTCCAGCAGGTCGAGCAGCGGGCCGGCGGGTTTTGTAGTTGGTTGGGCGGCGGGTCTGGTCTTTGGCTTCAGCAGCGGGTCCAGGACGGGAGGCAGACCGAGCTTCGGATTTTGCCGCGTTTCGGTGATGCGGATGCGCCGGAGGCTGGTTAATATGTTGAGGTTCCCCGGCAGCGGGCTGAGTTTGCCCAGGCCGATGCCGGAACGGAATTTCTCCAGCGTAACGATACCGATGAATTGCTCAAATTGCTTCGGAGCGATCGGCAATGTGACGATCAGGTCCAGCGTATCGTCGAAGCCCACCGAGCCGGAAAACTTCATGTCGAACGTGCCGGCGAATGTTACCGCCAGGTCGTCGTAGTAAAACCGCCCGTCCTTTATCTCAAAGAGAAGGTCGCTGATTTTCAGGCTGGTCAGGTCGCTCGGCGGCACCAGACCGCCCATATTGGTCAGCTCGCCCATAAGCCCGTCGGAGAGGATTTTCACATCCTTCAAAATCAATTTTCCGCGTCCGCTGCCGGTGTGTTTGATACTCTCGCCCAGAGGCAGAAGCAGGTCCTCGACGGTCAGCGAAATCTGTCCGGCAAGTTCCTTCGGCTCATAGAAGATAGCGAATATTCGACTGATGTATTCGCTTCCGAGTTCGCGGTCGATTGGGATGTTTTCGGCTACTTTGAGAGTCCCCGGCATTTTCAGCACGGGTTCCGGGCCTGAGAAATCTATCTCGCATCCGACGCGCAGGCAGCCGGGCGGTCCGCCCTTTTGCTGACCGGCGACAGTCGATACCGGAATTGTCGCAACCGGCAGATCGAGCCGCTCGTTGCGGAATGTCGGCTTGAATGTCGCTTCGCCCAGCACGAGGTCGTACATCTCGACTGAATTCCATGAAAACTCGCCTGCGACGTCCTTGAGCGTGTTCAAATCGAATTGGGCGTCAAGCCCCGACAATTCGCCACTGGTCCCGTTTGCCAACATCACGCTGACGTTTCCGTCGCGGACAGTGATTCGCCCTTTGAGTTCAGGCGTGGGTTTTTCATCAGAGGGTTTTCGTGGACTGAGCGCCTTGACCAGCGAAAACTCGCCGGGGGAGTCTTCAATAAGTTTCGGTTCGGGTTTGACGACCTCGACATGCCCGATTTTCTCATAGTCCGTAATCCCGCGCCACGCACCGTGCTCCCAGATAATCTGCT
>DAOVLS010000455.1 GCA_030631125.1 Planctomycetales bacterium | reverse complement strand
GCCGTATTTTTCCAGAATCCCGGCCTCATGCGCTTCGACGGCGAGGTTCAGCGCGGTCTGCCCGCCGAGCGTCGGCAGAATCGCGTCGGGGCGCTCACGCCGGAGAACGGCTTCGAGCATCTCAAGCGTTATCGGCTCGATATAGGTGCGTTCAGCCATCTCCGGATCGGTCATAATCGTGGCTGGGTTGCTATTGAGCAGGACGATGCTATAGCCCTCCTCGCGCAAGGCCTTGCACGCCTGCACGCCGGAGTAGTCAAACTCGCACGCCTGCCCGATAACGATAGGCCCAGCCCCGATGATGAGGATTTTCTGAATGTCTGTTCGTTTAGGCATATTGCGATTATCCGGCGAATCTTTGTTTTTTAGCCGCGAACAACGCGAACAAAAAAGGAGTTGTCTTGTTTTTAAAGCCGCGAACAGCGTGAACAATTTTTCTTTTATTAATTCCTTTTGTTTTAGTTCGCGTAGTTCGCGGCTTATTTTCTTTTCTTTTTCATACTCGCTTCGATGAAGTCGGCGAACAGCGGGTGCGGGGCAACCGGCATGGAGCGGAATTCCGGGTGGAACTGCACAGCTAGGAACCACGGATGCCCGGCCAATTCGATAATCTCCACCAATTTATTGTCCGGACTGATGCCGCTGAAACGCATACCGTTGGCCTGGAAAACCTCGCGGTATGCGTTGTTGAATTCGTATCGGTGGCGATGGCGTTCGCTGATTTGTTCTTCACCGTAGGCCTTTCGGGCGATGGACCCTTCAGCCAATTTGCAGGGCCAGGCGCCAAGCCGCATCGTCGCGCCCTTGTCGGTAACGGACTTCTGTTCTTCCATCAGGTAGATGACCGGATGTTGGCAGTCGGGCCGGTTTTCGGTGGTGTCGGCGTCGGCAAGCCCGCAGACGTTGCGCGCGAACTCGATGGCTGCGCACTGCATCCCCAGGCACAGCCCCAGCATCGGGATACCCCGCTCGCGAGCGTAGCGAATGGCCGATATTTTGCCTTCGATTCCGCGCAGGCCGAAACCGCCCGGAACAAGTATCCCCTGGACATCTTCAAGAAGGACGTCAGGCCCCTGTGATTCGATGTCTTCGGCCAGGACCCGCTTGACGACGACCTTGCAGTTGTTCACGATTCCGCTGTGGTCGAGGGATTCGTATATGCTCTTATAGGCGTCCTGCAATTCGCTGTATTTTCCAACCACAGCCACCGAGACTGTCGATGTCGGGTTGCGGATGATTTTGATGATTCCGGGCCAGGGTCCCAGGTCCAGCGGGTCGGCGTCCAGGCCGAGACGCTCAATGACGAATTCGTCCAGCCCCTGATCGATGAACTGGAAAGGGACCTCGTAGATTGTGTCGGTTACGTCCGGTTCTTCGATTACGCACCGCCGCTGGACGGAGGTGAACAGGGAGATTTTCCGCTTCATTGCCTCGTCCATCGGTTTTTCGCACCGGCAGACGAGCACGTCCGGGCTGATGCCGATTTCGCGGAGTTTCTGGACGCTGTGCTGGGTGGGTTTGGTCTTGATTTCACCGGCGGCCTTGACCGTTACGATAAGCGTAACGTGGAGATACATGACATTTTCGCGCCCCTCGTCCAGGCTGAACTGGCGTATGGCTTCGAGGAAGGGCAGGCCTTCGATGTCGCCGACGGTCCCGCCCAATTCGGTGATAACCACGTCGGCGTCGTCGGCCACCTCGCGGATTGCCGACTTGATCTCGTCGGTAATGTGCGGGACGACCTGGATGGTCGCGCCGAGGTAGTCGCCGCGACGCTCCTTTTCGATTACGCTGCTGTAGATTCGCCCGGAGGTGAAGTTGCTCGCCCGTGTGGTGGGGATTCCGGTGAATCGCTCGTAGTGGCCAAGGTCGAGATCGGCTTCCGCCCCGTCGTCGGTAACGTAAGTTTCGCCGTGCTGGTAGGGGTTCATCGTGCCGGGATCGACGTTGAGGTACGGGTCGAATTTCTGCATCGCCACTTTCAGCCCTC
>DAOVLS010000167.1 GCA_030631125.1 Planctomycetales bacterium | reverse complement strand
GACTTTCGGCGTTACGCTCAAGACAAATGTCGCCGCGGAAACCGCCGAAGTCCTGGCCAGGAGCCGCGGGCACAACGAGTACTGGGGCGATATGCCCGAAGGGCACGTTTTTCTGGCGACCAACTCCTTCGGCAGGGGCCGGGCCGCATACATCTCCTACGAGGCCCTGCCTCCGACAGGACCACACGGACTAATACGCACCGACCTGCTGTTCTACCGGTCATTCCTGGCGAATCTCCTCGGCCGGATTTCGCCGGCGCCTCTGCCGAGAATTATGCAGATGCCCGGCGGCATAGCCAATCTCCTGTTGCGCATCGACGATGTCGGAACCGACGACGGACACGCTGGACAGTACGGCGACCCCTACCACGACACTAATCGCGTGCTCGAGGCCTCTCCCTATCCGCTGGCAGTGGCGGTGGAGACCGACAAGATTTCCACGCCTCTCGGCGAGGAGCGCCTGCGGGCGTGGGAGGCCAACGGGCACGTGATTGTCTGCCATACCCGAGGCCGGCACGCAATGAACGCCGATGAGACCGAACAGGCAATCGACCTGCGAGAAAGTAAAGAGAAACTGGAGCGAATCCTAGGCCATCCGATGCTGCTGTGGAGCATCCCCGGCGATTACCAGTACTCCACGGAAAACACTCTGCAACTGGCCGCCGAAGCCGGTTACGAACTCTGCGGCGAGTACACCTCGCCCATCAACAAATTCCTCACGCCCGATGCCTGCCCCTACTGGCCATACGTCGTACGGCACGAGAAATTCGGTCTTTATATCGACGTGAATACCGCCAGCGGATGGCTTGCTATCAACCGGTCTTACGACGTCCGGACACTGGACGAAATGGCAGGCCTGGCCGATGCGACGGGCATCCCGTGCATGATTGAGTTCGTTACCCACGTCCCCCAGGGAATGCCAAAATACTTCGACGACTGGAAGGCGTTCATGGAGGACATCTCCGTCCGCCTGGAGCGCGGGGCGATGCGGATTACGACCTCGGCAGAGCAACTGGACTGGGTCAAGGCGCGGGAGTCGCTGTCTATCTCTTCGCAAATGGACGGCCAGGACCTTGTTATCGCTATAACCAACCCGGGCGACCTTCCCGTGCGGGAACTGACAATCGACTGCAGCGCCGACGTCCGCAGCGCATTGTGTGAAAAGACAGAACTGAAAATCCTCCGGGGCCGCCTTGTAGTCATACCCGAAATCCCGCCGGCGGAGGCGATTACCGTTCGGGTAACCCCGGATGAGTGATTTTCAGATTTTTTAACCGTTCAGGCTTTGATGGTTTTTGTAACAGATCCCCGCTTAAGCGGGGGTGCAGGAAAGGGACCATGATGCAAAACGCAGTCATTCCGGAACCGAAGAAGGTAACGCCCGGCGAGGGAAGGTTCGTCCTGTCCGGGCGGGTGAAGTGTTTCATTTTCTCCGCTTCACCCGACGCCGATTACACGGCAAAACTTTTATCCGAGCATATCAAATCGCTCGGCGGACCTGAACCGGCGACAGAGACGATCGAGTCACGCAACGGCGCACATTCAATCGTCATTGCCGCCGAACGTCCCGAACCGCCCGCAGGGCCAGGCGAGTCAACGTCGGAAGGATACGAACTGGCCGTTACGCGGGAGCAGGCAACCATAACCGCCTCCGACCCGGCGGGACTGTTCTACGGCGTACAGACGTTAATCCAACTCATCGGCGGCGACAACCCCTCCATCCCCTGTGGGCAGATAGAAGACTCACCAAGCCTCCGGGTAAGAGGCATCCACGTGAACCTCTGGAGCATGACGCCGACGTATGAATACCTCGAAGAGTTCATTCGCAGGCTCAGCCGGTTCAAGATAAACGCGATCCTGCTGGAATATGAGGACAAGTTCCCATACGAGAAGCACTCCGTTTTGCGTCACCCGCTGGCCTTGAGCAGAGAGCAGGTCGAAAGTCTGCTTCGCGTAGCCAAGGCGCATCACATAGAAGTGATTCCCCTGGTGCAGTCTTTCGGGCACCTGACGTACGTTCTGAAACATCCCGAATACGCGCACCTGGCCGAGCAGTCGGACTCGTCCATGAGCGACATTATTCCCCAGGCCTGGCAGTACTGCCCGCTGAATCCGGCGTCCCTGGAGATGTTCGCCGACATGGCCTGTGAGGTAATGGAACTTCACGCCGACTCGCGTTACTTCCACATCGGGGCCGACGAGACCTTCCACCTCGGACAGTGCGACCGCTGCCGGGAGTTCGCCGAAAAACACGGTAAGAGCAAACTCTTCGTGGACTACGTCAATAAGGCCGGAGCCTTCATCAAGAGCAAGGGAAAGACCCCCGTCCTCTGGTACGACTATCTGACCAACTACCCGCGTCAGGCAGAGGGCCTCAGCCGGGATTTCCAGATTATGTACTGGCAGTACCGCACCGGAAGTCGGCCTGCGCCGTTCGTCCGGTGGGCGGGGCTGGAGTTCTCCGGCAGGCAGGTCATCGACCAGGTGCCCGATGACGTTCTGGAAGTCTTCCGGCCTTACTGGGACGAGGGTACGGGCGAGTTTCCCGAAATGATTAAAGGCTTTCCTTATATCAAATATTTCCACGACAAGGGTTACAAGGTCCTCGGTGCGGCGCGGTATCAGGGCGACTGGCGGATAAGGGTTCCCAATACGACGGCGTTCTGCGAAGCGCTGGCCGACGAAGGCGCGGAGGGCATGGTCAATACCCATTGGCCCGGGCGCACATTTTATCCGCTTTTCTATTCAGGCGGCGAGCCGCTGGAGATAAGTTGGCTTCCGATCCTGGCGACGGCGGAATCGGCCTGGTCGCCGGGGATGGTTTCACGCGAGCAGTTCGACCGCAAATTCGCCTCGGTCTTCCTGGGAACCGATGCCGACGACCTCGTCCGGTCAATGTACATGATGGGCGGGATCATCAACGCCGACACCGCCGACGAAGTAGAAAAGACCTCCAGCCGGTGTCTGGCGATGCTGGATGACGCTAAAGATAAGGCGAAAGATAATCGGCTCTTTCTGGACTACATGGAACTGGCCGCCGCCGCCCGGACCGCCCAGGCAAGAAGGGTCAAAGTCCTGGCGGACGTCGAGAATTCTATCATGGCGCATTTCGACCGGGAGAAATTCTCCCTCTGGCAGGCATCCGACGTGGCCCACTGGACCGGATTTCTCTCGCCGGCGTCCGTTCCGGAAGGTCTTGACCAGGCCGGGATAGGACTTCCACAAATCGACGATGCGATTGAGAAACTCGCCGAGGCCGGCGAAGAGACTGAGCGAATCAAAGAACAATGCCGGGCCGTCCTTGCCCGGACACTCCGGGCCGAGGAAATCAAGACTATCCTTGACAATCCACTGCCAGGCGAAGAAAAGGTTCGGGAGTTTCTTGGGCAGTTACAGATGATTCGTACCTGCCTGAAGGTAGAGGAATATTTTCGGGAAAATTTTACCTAAACAGAGGAGAGTTCTTATGAGTCTTGGATGTTTGACGGGAAACGGTAAGGGAACACAGATTGACGGCACTTATGCCTATCGCCAGCGAGGCCGGACCGAAGCGTTTCCGCCGGACCTGAAGGCCGACAAGGTCGGCGCCGACGGAGCAATCGCTTTCTCCGCCGGCAGCCTCACCGACGGCGACGCCGACACGCAGGTCGGCTGGATCGGAAACACCGTCGGCGAGATGGGCGCTGACATCGTTATCGATCTGAAAGGGCGATACTTCGTGGATCGCGTCGTTCTTCACCAGGCGCGGCGAGAGGCCGAAGAACTCCCGACCGCCGGCAAATACGGTAACGTCGCTATCGGCGAAGTGCCCGACTACGTCGAACCCGTCGGCGTCAACTGCGTAGAGGTCTATGCACGCAACAGCGACGGCGAACTCATCCTCGCCGGCACGCTGGGACAAAGGCGGCAGGTCAAACCGCTGGACGACGAGGCGCTTTCAGTCAGCGTCGGAGAGGAAACAGACCAACTGATCGTCCGCATGGATTCGTTCAACAGGGACATCCTGCTGACCGGCATGGAGGTCTGGGGCGCAAGTGCCGCCGAGCCGAAGGTCTTTCCGGTCCCGCAGAAGATGACATTCGACGGCAAGGGCGAATTCAAACTGCCCGACTCGCCGAAGATCGTCGTCGGCAAGGATGCGTCCGACGACACGCTCTTTGCCGCAACGCTGCTGGTCGAGAAGATTGACGAAACCTTCGGCCTGACGGCGGAGGTTGTTCGCAGTGGGACAGGCGACGTAGTGCTCGGAAAGCCCGGCGAATGCGAAGCACTTGATAAAGCCGGCCTGGCCGGGGCGAAACCCGACGGCTACACGCTGGGCGTTCGAACCGACGGCGCATTGCTCGTCGCCCAGGACCGCAGAGGGCTTATCTACGGCGTCGAAACGCTCCTGCAACTGTTCGGAAGCGACGAACCGTCGGCCGATACCTGCCTCATCGAAGATTACCCGAAGATGGAATTCCGCGGCGTCCACATCTTCATGCCGCACAGAAAGGACATCCCCTTCATCAAGCGCATGATAAGATACGTCTGGGCGCCGATGAAGATGAACACGATCTTCCTCCAGGTTACTTCCGGAATGAAATTCGACCGCCGACCGGAAATCAACGAGACCTGGGAGAAGTTCAACGCCGAGGCCGCCGAGGGAAAAAGGCCGCCCGTTCCGCACGGGCAACTCGGAGGCGGCTCGTACCTGTCAAAGGACGAGGTCCGCGACCTGGTCAACTACGCCAAATCCTACGGCTTCGAGGTCATCCCCGAAATCCAGTCGCTCAGCCACGTCGAGTACCTGACAATGACCTATCCGGAAATAGCCGAGAAACCCGGCGTGTACCCCGACGCCTACTGCCCGCTGCACCCGGACAGCCACAAGATTATCTTCGATATGATCGACGAGGTTATCGAGGTCTTCGAGCCGGAGCGGTACATCGAGATGGGCCACGACGAGGTCTATACGCTCGGCGTCTGCGACCGCTGCAAGGACAAGGACCGCGCCGAACTGTATGCCCTGGACGTCAATAAGATTTACGATTACCTCAAGAGCAAGGGTCTGGGGATGATGATCTGGTCTGACATGATCCAGGACTTCCGGCCTTACGCCGTTCCGGACGCTATCGACATGATTCCCAAGGACATCGTGATGATGGATTTCGTCTGGTACTTCGCAACTGACCGGGACATCGAGACCCGCCTGCTGGATCACGGCTTCAAGGTGATAATGGGCAATTTCTACTCCAGCCATTACACGCGATTCACCACCCGAAGCGCCCGCGAAGGCGTCATCGGCGCGGAGGTCTCCACCTGGGGGCACGCCGACGAAAACGATTACGGCAGCAGCGGGAAGATATACGATTTCATATACTCGGCCAACATGATCTGGTCGGAGCATTACAGCGACAATTTACGATGGGTGATGAATCGCAAGATTGCCGAGATGATGCCGAGGATTCGCTCGCAAATCAGCGATTCGCGCCTGCCGGCCCGGAGCGAGGCAAAGTCGTTCAATCCGATTGACTTGACGGGTAAAACCACCGCACCGCTGCGGGATACGACCGGCGGCAAAGGCGGCTACGACCTGACAGGACTTCCGACGGGCGAAGTTACGCTCAAAGGGATTCGGTTCAACATCGCCGACGGCGTTGTCCTCGTCGATGCCGACGGCAGATGCCCGGCGCAGGTCGAGGTACCCGTCGGCGCAAAGGCCGACAGCCTCGTCTTCCTCCAGACTACCTCGGCCGACATGATCGTCCACACGCCGCTGGGGCGATACGAACTGGAATACACCGACGGCTCAACGGCGGCGGTCGATATCG
>DAOVLS010000215.1 GCA_030631125.1 Planctomycetales bacterium | reverse complement strand
GGCAGAGACGTCCGAAGCCGAGATCTCCTTCCGGTCGCCGACATAGACGGCGAGTTTGTCGATTTCCCCGTCCAGCCTGGCCAGGTCCGCCCCGACCCACTCGGCCAGCAGCCGGGCGGCCTGTGGGGCCATCTTTTTGTCCCGCGTCTCGGCTGACTGGGAAATCCACCCCGGCAGAGCCGACGCCGACGGGGCTGAACACTCTATCAACTCGCCGGTCCGGCGGACGGCTTTGTCGAGGGTTTTGACGGCCTGTCGCGCATCCTCGCCGGCCTGACCTCGCGGCGTCTTCGGCGGCCAGGATTCGACCAGCAGAATCAATGTTCCCGTCGCCGGCGGCGAGGCGAGGTATTTTTCGATAGGCCCGGCGTGTTCGAGGATGAACTTATCGGCTTCGCGGACGATTACAATCCGCTTCGGCGCGAGCAGCGGGGCGGTCCTCAATTCGTCCAGCACGTCGGACAACCCGGCAGAGGCGTCGAACTTCACAACCGAGAGGCCGGCCTCATCGGCTTCGGTAAGCCGGCGGACGAGTTGGGCGCATCGCTGCTGCTGTAGAAACACGTCCTGACCGTGCAGGACATAGACAGGCCTGTCCGGCGTTTGTGGGATAATCACCTCCTGCGATCGGTACCGGTCGTCAAGGTTTCGTCAGGCCGATGCAAAGCAGACCCTGCGCGCTCGCCGGAAGCACCCGCGGGCGCTTCCGACGGCGGAGAGAAGAATGTGAACTTCACGTGGATTACATCTGCCGCTTGCGATACCACAACCAGAAGACGATCACGCCGACCAGAACCACCAGCAGGGGTAACTGAATCTTCCAGTTGAAATAGTCGCCGGCGGCTGCCAACATACTCATGTCAATCATCGCGCATCTCCTACGCTATAGAAACCGTTCTAACCTGCCGGAGTTATAGTCCGGCCTCGACAGGCCCGTCAAGAAAAAACCCGACAAGGTAACACTAGCGGCGACTGGACTCGAACCAGTGACCTAGGGCTTATGAATCCCTCGCTCTAACCAACTGAGCTACGCCGCCACATGATTATTCATCTTCGCCGCAATTCGTCGTGTTTTCAAGCAGGTTTTTTGACCTTCGGCGATTTAGTGGAATCCGCCGGTTTCGTTGTCGTCTTCCGCTTCGCCCTGGTCGTCGCCGCTCGCTGGGCGTCGGTGAGGATTTCCTTGCTGATATAATCAGCCAGTTTCTTTACCGCTTTGCGCCGGGCCTTCTTATCGGACAAATCCACGCCCGTCGTGAACTTCGCGCAGGCAGCCTTGACGTCGACTGTCTGTTTATCGGTCAGTTTGGCCTTTCTGAATTGCCTTTTAATCGACAGCACGACCTGGTCCCGGTCCCACTTGACCTTCTGTTCGGGCGTCAGGACGGCCATTATCTTCGGCTGCCACTGCGAGTAGATTTCCCTCTGCTTGCGATGGAGGCTGCGGCGTTGGGCCATGGCCTCTTTCATCGCCTTCTTGTCCTTGTTCTTTTTGGCTTCGGCGATTTTGGCCTTGAGGGTCCTGAATTTCTCGCCATTTTCGGCCCGGAATTGCTTCATCGCCTTTTGCCGGAGGGTGTTCAGTTCGGCGATCTGCTTCTGTTGCTGCTTGCTGAGATTGCAGACCTTCGCCATCCGCGCGTGCATTCCCCGCAGGCGGTGTTTTTTGCGAGTGGTGGGTTCACCCCTGCGTTTTTTCGGCTTTGTCGTTTTGTCGTCCCCGGCGCCCCTTCCGGCGCCACGGCGTGCGTGGCTCGGCGATGACAGCGATACGACCGCCAAAGCCGCCGCCAGCAACATTATCAGCGTCTTCGTCTTCATTTACATTTCTCCCGAGTGGTTTTGCCTGGTCCGATATTGATTCGAAGGTTTTCCCTCGCGCCTGTCAAGCGCCAAATCTGTTTGGCCGCAGCGGCATTATTGCCGTAAAAACCTGCTGATTCCTTCCTTCAGGTCCCCTGCCCTTTTGGCCGTCAGATCGGCGGGAATCTCACGGTAGATGTCTGTGATGTCGTCGGCAAAATCACGCAATCGCTCGCACAACGCACGTGCAGTGAGCCTGTCGCCCTGCCGGATCTTCAATCGATCACACCAACGCCGGTCGATCAACAGGTTCCACTGCCTCTTGGCGGACGGGGCTTCGGGGCGGTAGGACGTGTCGATCGTATCGTCGCACAGGCCGTTGATATTATGTTCGCACGGCTTGCAGATGTCATCGTCGCCCAGTTCCATTTCCAGAACGACGTCCCGGTCGTCAAGGATGTGCTCCGCGACGGTATGAACGGCATGCCCGTAAGGGTGCGGCTCGAATCGTACTCCGGCTCCGAATCCGGTGATGATATCGACAAAATGATGCGGCTTGATGCGGATGACATTTTTCATACTGCGAACCTTTCAATGTAAGGCTTACCCGCCTTCGCTAAGGCTACGGCGTGGCAGGCGCCCTGGGACAAATTCTTTCGCCCCTTCGGGGGCTAAACTCTTCGGCACAGCCGGCGGATTAGTTTCATACAGAAACGAAGCGCCTGGGTCAATCGTTGCCGTATCGTTTTCTCATCGGCGAATTTCCCCGCCGGCCCGCCGGCAGTGAACAGCACCGCAAACCGCGTTATCAACGCACCAAGCAGGACGTAGCCAAGGAGCACCTGTAGTATCAACAGAAGATGCCCCGCAATACTTTGCGAATGTGCATACATATCCCCGAAACCAAGCGTAGTCATCGTTACGATTGAAAAATACACTGCCCGCACAAGGTTACCAAACCAGTGCCCCGTTTCGTGGAGATTGTCAACAAGCCCCGGCACGGCGAAATAGATTCCCGCAAAGGCAAACGCCAGAATAAAGAATGTGCCTACGACTCTCCTCGTTGACCGGCCGTAATCGGACATCTGCCAGAAAAACCACACCAAGGGTGCCAACAAGCGATGCTGCTTATACCATTTGTTCCAACCAATGCGCCGGACGTTGTACTGGAGCAATTGCTTCGGCCCCGGTTCCACGCGAGCAGCATCCAGGCCGACGCCGGTAAAGTTCGTGTTCCTGTCAATGGTGCATTCCGAGATAATCGTCTTGCCATCGACTGCTACTGCCGTGAAGTCTGCGCCTTCCAGATTGGCCCACATAAGTTCCGCTCCTTCCAGATGGGCCCACCTAAGTTCCGCCCCTTCCAGATGGGCTACGATAAGTTTCGCGCCTTCCAGATGAACTAGGATAAGTTCCGCACCTCTCAGATAGGCAAGGATAAGAATCGCGCCTTCCAGATGGGCGTTTGTGAGGGTCGCGCCTTCCAGATGACCCCAAAGAAGGTTCGCGCCTTTCAGATGGGCGTCTTTAAGGATCGCGCCTTCCAGATGGGCGTACCAAAGTATCGTGCCTTCCAGATGGGCGTTTTTGAGATTTGCGCCTGATAGCCAAATATCTTCTTTGGGATTGACATTGTGCCAACTGTTCCACTCGGTCATGTCCTTTTTTTCCGAGCAGCGTTTGAGCATCCTGTATTGCTCGATGTTGCATCTCGCGCCGATCCTGAATAACAGTTCCGTTAATTCGGATTCGTTCATTGTGTCTGACCTTTCGTGATTGCTATTGCGAATCCTATCAGGCCGGGGGGTTGGGGAAAAGGTGCGAGTTTAGCCCGGAACGGGCGACAGAAGTTAGCCGTGGGCGTAAGCCCACGGATAGCGCCCCCTAACCAACCAGCCCCGGAGGGGCGACAGAAACCTCTTTCGCCCCGTCGGGGCTGGGCTGGTAAGGGGCATCTCTCACCGTGGGCTTACGCCCACGGCTAACTTCTGGTCGGCCCTTCGGGCCTGATCGACCGGACATTAGAAATACAGCACTCAATGGTCCAATTGAACGCCTTCGGCGTACCTTGTGTTGTTTTGTAACAGGCCCCTGCTTTAGCAGGGGCGATCAAGGCCCATCCGCCCAACCCCCTTTTTCTCTTTCCCGCCCCTTGGGGGCTGGAAAGAGAAAAAGGGGTTTTTATAAACGACCATTATATACCCCCGCTAAAGCGGGGGCCTGTTACAAAACAAAAACGCCTGAACGATTACCAAAAAAGATTAAGGATAGAACAACAAATCTGCGATGTCGTCGCGTCCGGCCTGTCCTGAGCATAGTCGAAGGGCCTCTCGCAGCAGCGCCAGGTGCGCGGTGAATCCGCCGGGTTCGTACATTGCGTGTGCGTCGGAGGCAAGGGCGATTTTTACGCCGCGAGCGATGCACTCGGCGATGAAGGCAGGGTCAGGGGCGTTCGCGTGGAAGTTTATCTCGGCTGCGGTGCCGGTGGCTGCCAATACGTCGGCCAGTTCGCCGTAGAGTTCCTTCGGCGTTGGCCTCTTTTCCCGCCGGAAGAAGCGCCACGGATGGGCGAGGACGTCCACGCCGGATTCGGCGAGGCCTCGCGATGCCCGCATGAAGGCGTCGGCTAATTGCGTCTCGTTCAGTTCGTCGGGGTCTTCGGGAATCCAGTGCACAGCCCCGATGAGCAGGTCCGGCCAGTCGCGGTCCTCGTCGCGGATGGTGAGTTGCCCATCGGCGTCGAGGCCGACCTCCAGGCCGATGCGGACGAACCCGTCCCGCAGTGGGAGCATTTTTCTGCGAAATTCGGCCATTCGGCAATCTTCGCTGCTGTGCCAAATGGCCGGTTCGCGGATATGCCGGGCGGCCCAGAAGTCTTTCTCGCTGCAATAGAGTTGACCGGCGTGTTCGGTGAGGCACTGACCGGCCAGGCCTAAGGTCCGCGCGCGGGCGATTATCCCCTCGGCGGTAACGTCTGCAGCGCAATAGGCGAATTCGGTATGCGCGTGGCAGTCGATAATCGCCGGTTCATCGACCATCGCCAGCGGGCGAATTTCGATCTCGACATCCCGGCCGATGAGCGTAATCATCGCGTAGGAGAACGGAGCCTCACACACGGCGGGGGCAGTGAAGTATCGTACGCCGTCGGCGGTGTTGAGCGATTGGCCGGTATGGTAATGCCCGCTTATCGACAGCATAACGCCGCCGGCGGAATAGTCGGCCATCACGTCGGCCCGGTTGGTCAACATAAACGGATAATCGTCCCTGTCGATGAGCGGGTTCATCGGGTTGTGTTGGAGGACGATAATCGGCGGGCCGGTGT
>DAOVLS010000220.1 GCA_030631125.1 Planctomycetales bacterium | reverse complement strand
CCACCACGACTTTTTTACCCGCAAGAAGGAAATCCGTCGCGCGGATAACGCCGTCGAGGCTGCTCTGACCTGTGCCGTAGCGATTGTCGAAGAGGTGTTTGGTGTCGGCATCGTTGACGGCGATGACGGGGAATTTTAATATCCCGTTTTTCTCCATGGCTTTGAGTCTGATAACGCCGGTGGTTGTCTCTTCCATTGACGCGACGATATCGTCGGCGTATCGGCTCATATCGGTATGCAGTGCGTTGACCAGATCGGCTCCGTCGTCCATCGTAACGGTGGGGCGGTGGCGGCAGGCAGCCGCGATGTGGTCGTAGTATTTTTTGCGATTTTCCGCGCGGACGGCATAGACCTTTATACCGAAATCTTTGACCAGCGAAGCAGCCACGTCGTCCTGGGTGCTGAGCGGGTTCGACGCGCACAGCAGCAGGTCGGCGCCGCCGGCTTTGAGCGTTCGGGCGAGGTTGGCGGTCTCTGCCGTTACGTGCAGGCACGCGCTCATCCGTCGGCCTTGGAGAGGCTTTTCCTTCGCGAAACGTTTACGGATCATCGCCAGAACCGGCATGTCGCCGTCCGCCCATAGAATCCGGCGTTTACCTTCGCCGGCAAGTTTCATATCTTTCACGTCGTAATCTTTTTTATTAGCCATCGTTACCTCTCGATCATAAAGTTCGGGTTAACTCGGTCGGGCATTGTGGCAGTTTCGACGCCGGATTGCAAATTGAAATTCAGACGGCATGAACCACGAAGGGCACGAAGGACACAAAGAACAAAAAAATAATTTTTGATAAATCCCTTTCCGGTATATAAGCGTCTAATCAGTCGAACAAAGCAGGAGTGCGATTGACCGGTAGTAGTGGTCTTGAAAATGCGTCATGCCCGGAAGGTCGTGGCACGGGTTTTCAACCTGTGCCTGTCCGCGAGGGGATTGTACGCGCCGCACTGGATGAAGCCGCCGTTTCGGTCCGACGATACATCTTCGGAATGTGCGGCGACTGGCATGAGGCCGAGGACGTCGCCTCCGAAGCAATGCTGAAGGCATGGGAAAAACGGGCGAGTTTCGACGGTAAAGCCAACGCTAAAACGTGGATATTCACAATTGCACGCAACCATTGGCTGGACCGCTTGCGCCGGAAACGTCGCAGACCAAGGGAAGAAACGTTGAACGAGCAATACCAGGCCACGATTTCCGCCTCACCATCGCTGTCGGCCCATCGGAGCGAACTCGCCGTCGCGGTGGCCGGGGCGCTTGACCGTCTGCCCGATGAGCAGCGAGAGGCATTGTCGCTGCGTGAAAGCGAAGGGTTGACATTCGCCCGAATTGCCGAAGTGCTGGAAATACCCGTCGCCACAGCCAAGAGTCGCGTGCGATACGCATTGTTGAAACTGGCTGATGAACTTAAACCTTTTAGCCCGGAGGCTGAAGGATGAATTGCGATAATGTCCGTGAAAAACTGATTGACCTTGTGTACGACGAACTGATCGGCGACGACGCCCGCGCAGTCGGCGAGCACATTCTCCAATGTCTGAATTGTCGGGAGGAGTACGAGAAACTCCAACTGGCGCGGTCGGCGCTCGTAACGTATCGCGCCGGTGAACCGAAAGGTTTAAAACCTGTGGTTCGTTCATACCGACGCTTCTTTCTCGGCCTCACGGGCGTCGCCGCTGCGATCCTTATCGCGGTTGGCGTCTGGATGTTCCAGGAAGGAACCACCGAACCCGCCATCGCCGCCGGGCCGCTCGAAATCAAACGACTCAACGTCTCCCTGACGATCCTTTCGACGCCGGAAAACTGGCCTGGATATTATCCCCGACAGTGGCAGGGGCGGGGGCAGATGGAAGTCCAGATGTCCGCCCAAGACAACAACTTCTCGGACACACAGATGTTCGGCAGAGCGATGCGCGGCGGCTGGCGGGGTCTGGCGCTGGTGCGGGATCAGCGGATCGTCCGCAACATCAAGAAAGGCGTAACGAGCGTTCGCTTCACCGATGTGCCGTCCGGGATTCTGCCCGATACTGTCCGCCTCCGAAGCCTCGATGACCCGGACGGGCTGACAATTCTCGAACAAAACTACCAATACGATCTTGCGTCGGCGTCGGCGGTGATGAAGCGATACATCGATAAGAATATCACCATTACTTTTAAGAAGGGCGAAACCGCAAGCGGTTTATTGTTGAGTTTCGACGGAAATACGCTGGTTATTCAACCCAAGGGCGAAGGTCCGAGGAATGTTTCTCGCAGGATGGTCAAGTCCATAGCGTTTGAGAAGTTGCCGGTGGGTCTGTTGAGCAAACCTACACTTATGTGGCAACTCATGAACCAAGCGGCTGCGAAACAGCGATTCGAGGTCGCGTACCTTACGCATGGCCTGACTTGGCGGGTCGATTATATTCTGAAACTCAAACCCGCCGTCAAAGTCGCCCGCTTCCTTCCGGTCGCGGCTAGCCGCGACCGGAAGGGAGCGGGTAACCCCGAGATTATCGACACCGCCGACCTCGTCGGATATGCCACCGTAACCAACAACTCCGGCGTAACTTACGAAAACGCAGAACTCAAACTCATGGCAGGGGATGTGAACCTCATCAAACCGGAGATTGAGGTTGAGGTGGTCTGGCAAGAGATGAAGAAGGCGGCCGAGACAGGCGGCGGCGGGCAGCAGTTTAAGGAGAAGTCTTTCTTCGAATATCATCTTTACACGCTGGGACGCCCGACGACGATCAAATCGGCAGAGACAAAGCAAATTGAACTTATCTCCGGCAGCGGTATCAAGATGAAACGCGGCTACGTCTTCGATGAGAACGTCAATAAAACGGCTGCTCGCGTCGTAAGCGAATTCAAAAACTCCGAGGACAACGGCTTGGGCAAGCCGCTGCCGAAGGGCGTTATTCGACTCTACGCACCCGACCCGGAAGGCGTAAGCACTTACGTTGCAAAGACTTCAATCGATCACACGCCGAAGGACGAGAAAATCCGCCTGCCTTGGGGCTTCGCATTCGACATCGTATGCTCGGTCAAGCAAACCGATTACTCTCGCCGCGGCTTTGACCGATACCACAAATGGCAGTACGACCTGCGGAACCACAAGGGCCACGACGTAACGATTACGATAATCATGCGCCGCCCGAAAACGACTTACTGGGCCAAATGCACAAAGGACGGGAAGAACTATCCCTGGCACATACGCGAGGTCGGCGTCTGGGAAGTCGAGGTGCCCGTCAAGGCCAACTCGGCGGAAAAGATAATCTTCGAATACAAGCACAACAGTCAAATTGGCGGCGGATTGAAATCGCCGTGGGATGAGAAAAAGGGTGTAGGGCGTAGGGAATAGGGTGTAGGGAAAAACAAAAAAGCCCCGGCGGGGCGACAGAAAGGAGTAAAAAGATGAACGTGAAGAATTGGATTGTGATGGGATTGATTTGTGCGATGGCGCTGCCGGTAGCGGCGGCGGAGAAGGAAAGTGTGGCACTGACCGTCTATAACGGCGGGTACGGGGTCGTGCGCGAAATCCGCAACCTCGATATCGGCGACGACGGAAACGTCAAGTTCGAAGACGTAGCCGCCCGGATCGACGCGACTACCGTGCATTTCAAGAGCCTCACCGACGAGGCCGCCAAACTGCTGGAGCAAAACTATCAGTACGACCTCGTCTCTGCCAACAAACTGCTGCACAAGTACATAGACCGGAAGATCGAGGTTATCTGCGAGAAGCAGACCTACTCCGGCGTGCTGCTATCGTTCGACGCCGGACAACTGGTGCTGCGCAGCAAGGACGGCGGGATTATCATGGTCCAGCGGGCGGACAACGTGCGGGACATCCGCTTCGGTGCTCTGCCCGGCGGGTTGTTGACGCGACCGACGCTGTTGTGGAAAGTCCACACGAAAAAGCCCGGAAAGCACACGTGCGAGGTAACCTACCAGACCACAGGCCTGGGATGGCACGCAGAGTACGTCCTTGTCCTCGGCGGCGACGACGCAACCGCTGACCTGTCCGGATGGGTCAGCGTAAATAACACGTCCGGAAAGACTTACAACAAGGCGAAGCTGAAGTTCATCGCTGGCGACGTCCGTCGAGTCCAGCCGAGGCGGTATCCGGCTCCGCCCGGGCGTACCATGGGCAAGGGTAGGGGTATGGCCGAGCCGATGCGTGAGAAGGCCTTCTTCGAGTATCACATGTACACGCTGCCGAGGCCTTCGACGGTGGCGGACAACGAGACCAAGCAACTGGAGATGTTCACGCCCGCCCGAGGCCTGAAGGTCGAAAAAAAATACCTCTACAATCCGATGGGTCAGCGCCGCTGGCACTGGGGCGGGCGATATACGGACCGCTCCTATGGCCTGACGTCTTACAAAAAGGTCCAGGTCTTCATCGAGTTCCAAAACGCCAAGAAGAACAAACTGGGCATTCCGCTGCCGGCAGGGAAGATTCGCGTCTATAAGCAGGACCCCGAAGACAAGGCCCTGGAGTTCATCGGCGAAGAGAGAATCGACCACACGCCGAAGGACGAGAAACTTTCACTCCAGATCGGCAACGCCTTCGACGTGGTAGGGGAGCGGAAGCAGAAGGATTACCAGACCCGCCCGCACTGGTCGAAAGAGGTCATCGAGATAAAGATCCGCAACCACAAGAAGACCGACATTACCGTCCGGGTCAAGGAGCCGATGTATCGCTGCAAGAACTGGACGATAACCGCCAAGAGCCACGAGTTCACCAAACTCGACGCTCACCACGTCGCCTTTGACGTGCCGGTCAAGGCCGACGGCGAAACGGTGGTAACCTATACGGTTGAATACACCTGGTGATTCAATTGGCAATCAGTAGGTTCCGTATTCGTGGTATGCTTCGATGAGCGCGAGGACGTTTTCGGTGGGGGTGTCGGGCAGGATGTTGTGGGCGGTGCCGAAGATGTAGCCGCCGCCGGTGGCGAGAATTTCGGCGCGGTCGCGGACATGCTCAGCTACTTCTTTGGGTGTGCCGGTCGGCAGGACTTCCTGAATGTCGATTCCGCCCTGGAATGATAAGTCCTTGCCGTACTCGCGTTTAAGTGCGGCGAGGTCGTCGCCCAT
>DAOVLS010000248.1 GCA_030631125.1 Planctomycetales bacterium | reverse complement strand
GTTACTCGCGTCGCGAAAAAATACCTGGGAAAAGGATACGTGGTAATCGTAACGACGCCGAAACCAGAAGCATTTGGGAAATAAATGTAGGCTGGGACGGAGCGGAGCGGAGTCCCACCTTTATTCTTATGAATTGCCGGGACTACGTTTTACTTCGTCCCGGCCTACGGGAGAAGCGAATGGCTGATATGGAAGATTATCTGTCGTTTTCGGTTCGTGATTTCGCAGCCGCGACTGCCGAGAAGCGTCCCACTCCCGGCGGGGGGACTGTCGCCGGCGTTGTCGGGGCGCTGGCTACGGCGCTGGGCGAGATGGTATTGAACTTCACCCGCGGCAAGAAGGCATTCGCCGAATTCGCCGAGACCCACGAGGCCCTGGCGGTTCGACTGTCGCGGGCTAGAGGAATGTTCGCCGACCTTACCGCTGACGATGCAGCCGCTTATACACTCTACACCGAAGCAAATAAATGCGAAGACGAAACCAAAGAGACCAAAATGGCGACGGCGCTGGCGGCCGCCATTGACGTTCCGCGACAGATGACTGCTCTGGCGATTTCGGTTCTGGAGAGCCTTATCGCACTCGGTGAGCATTGCAACAAGTACCTGTTGACGGACCTTTCGGCGTCGGCGGTTTTGGCCGAGGCGGTCGTCCGACTTAGCGATTATAATGTCCGCGTCAACGCTGCAAGCCTGCCCGATAAAAACGCCGCCGCCGACCTCCGCCAGGCATCCGCCCGCGACTGCAAACGGGCGGCGGAATTGCGACAGGCAGTCGAAAAAATCGTGGGAGAATATGTTTGATAACGGGTAGGCTGGGACGGAGCGAAGCGGAGTCCCACCTTTTTCCAGGGATTGCCGG
Source organism: Planctomycetales bacterium (assembly GCA_030631125.1). Next base: position 3,811 of record DAOVLS010000248.1, on the reverse strand, counting down.
GACTACGCTCCGCTTCGTCCCAGCCTACCGATATTCGGATTTGTCGATTATGGCCAGAGAATACGACATAGCGAAAACATCCGGCGCTTGTTCGACCTGCGAGCGGGAACTGGCTGTCGAAGAGGAATTTATCGTCGCCCTGTTCGATACAGCCGAGGGTTTCCGTCGGGATGATTTCTGCAAACCCTGCTGGGAAGGTCGCCCCGACGAGGCGGACAAGGCCTTTTCCGTCTGGCGAAGCCGGATACCAAAACCCGACGAACCGAAAAAACCGGTTATCAACAATAACGTACTCATCGAGTTCTTCGAGAAACTCGACGGCAGCGACGAGCCGGCGAAAATCAACTTCCGCTTCGTCCTCGCGCTGATGCTGATGCGTAAGAAACTGCTGATATACGACGGCAGCGACGAAGAAGAAGGACGCGAGGTCTGGACGATGCATTTCAGGTCCGAGCAAGCGCCGGTGAAGGTAATTCGCCCGGAACTGGATGAAGAACATATTGCCGAAGTCGGTGCACAACTGGGAACGCTTTTCGAGATGGAAACATGAATCGACACATAACACTGTTTTCTATTGCAGGTTTGATTTTTCTGGGCGGGTGTCAGTGCCCGGAGAAGTTCGTCTCGACCGAAACGCTGGTGGCTGAGTACAACGCCAATGCCTCGCAGGTTCCGCGGCTTTGGGCGCGGGCGAGGGTTCGCGTAACCTTGGGAAGAAGCGTCTCGTGGGGTTCTACATCGTCTCTGGCGGCAGCCAATGCGCTTTTGCTGCTGGATAAAGGTGATAGTCGGTCCGGTCCGACGGATTTCGTCCTGATCGGGTACGAGGTAAGGCCGACGGAATTGTTCCGCGTGGGCATCGACGCAACCGCCGACCTGTACTACTGCTGTTACAACTTTGGCCGGCACGGAGATGCATGGTTCGGAAGGACGAAATACGCCGGCGCGCCGGGCGTGAAGGCCATACCCCTCGACCCGCTGCAACTGGTGGAAATACTCGGCGTAACGGAACTTCCGGCGGTGCAGGCAGGGGCAATGCCGGCTGTCGTTATGACGCTTCAGAACACCCCCGGCGACTGTGCTTACGTCATTCGCTACCTGAAACCCCAGCCGGTCAGCGGACACCTGAAAATCTGGCGCGAAGTATATTTCCGCTGGTCCGACACCGAACCACGCAGGCCTTATCAAATCAAACTCTACGACCCCGACGGCCTCTGTCGCGTGGTCGCCGAGGTTTCAGACTATAAACCCATCGAAACCGCCACCGACAGCGACGGCGAGGGGCCAATAATGCCGACGGACATTCGCATAACCTTCCCTGCGATAAAAAACGTCCAGCCGGCGAGTTCGCTGCACATGCGCCTGTCGGAAATGAACACCACCAATCTTTTCCGTAAAACGGCTTTTGGTTTCTATTCGCACCTTCCGCCAGGCATTAGCCGCCCAGTCCAAGTGGATGTAAACTGCGAGAATAAATGAGAACCCATACACGAAAAATCATCGTCGCCGTTATTCTGGCGTCGGCAGCCGCATCGTCGGGCCAATCCGCCGTTCCTGTCTGCCGATTCGCCGGCGACACTGAGGCGGTGTGGGTAATCCTCCCCGGCGAGGGCGGGTCCGGATACAGGCTGGCGGTAAGGCAACTCGGCGATAAAACCTCATGGAAGCCCGTCGGGCCTGACCGGACGGGAGAAGTCGCCGCAGAGGCAGCCGCCGGAAACGGTCTCGTTGTGTTCTTCGCCGACGGCGAGCAGATGCGATACTTTCCGGCTCATGAGCAGGGTCGGCCCGGTGAAAAGGCGCCCGTGAGCCTCTGGCCCACAGGCACAAAGGTCCTCGCCGCCTGCCGGGGCGACGGCGACGCCGTGCTGGTGCTGGTCGTTCGCCCCATCGGGCGGCGACCGAAGACGCGACCGGCTACAACCACCAGCGCGCCGACCTTCGACGAGACCAGTCGAGTCGCGGCGAAATTCAGCGAACTTGCACTGCTGCGATACGCCGATGGGAAATGGCGGCGGGAAGCCGTTATGCCGGGCGAACCAAAAAAATCCCCGCTCCGCGCGCATCTCGCAGTGCACAAAAAAAAGATCTACGTTCTGACAGCCCAGCCCGATCCGGTCCTGGTTGCGTTTGAAGCAGGCAAATGGCGAAACGTCGCCGACCTGCCTGCCGAAATCATCAAGGGCAAAACGCTGGCGATGATGGTGATAAAAGACGCACTCGTCCTGGCGACGTTCGATACCGGCGGACAGGTGAACATCGCCCGGTATGCTTCCGGGAAATGGCAAGACTCCCAGCCGGTCCGCCGGGAAGGCAAGGTCTTCACCTGGCCCGCCGACGCCCCGCCGGCGATCGCAAGGTTGGGCGATAAAGCGGCGATGCTCTGGGAAAAGGACAAAAAGTGGCTCTTTGCAACGTGCGAACTCGACGGCCGACTCGGCGGCGAAAGCACAATGGACGCCTTCGCATGGGCCGACGAGCAGGAACTGATCGCCCGTGTCCAGAACATATTTTTCATGGCGGTCTTCGGCGCGATTGTCGTTTTGATGTTCTGGCCGGGTCAGACACTCCGAACAGCCCCCTTCTCGCTGCCTGCGACGATAGCGCCTGCCCGGCTGGCGAAGCGACTCGCCGCCTGCTGTCTCGACGCGATGCCTTTCCTGGCTGTCGCATTGGTCGTCGGCTTGAAGGGAATCGACCTCGCCTCGATAACAACAATCGAGCAGATAAGGCAAGCCACCTCAACGAGTCGGTTCCTTTACGCATTCCTGAGCTTCCTGGCAGTTTATCCTGCCTACTGCTTCATCATGGAATACCGTTTCGGCGCGACTGTCGGAAAAATGATAATGCACCTTCGCGTCGTCGCCGACAAAGGCCGAAAACCGACGCCGAGGGAACTGGCCTTGCGAAATGTCTCGAAAGCCATTGAAATACTGGGACTACCGCTGGTCTTCCCGCTTCTGTTCCCCCTGCTGACGCGATACCGACAGCGGCTTGGCGATAAAATAGCGTGGACGACCGTTATCGACGCCGAATTATCCCTGCCGGCGGACTCGACGGGCGACGTGCCGCCGGACAAGCCGCCTGGGCCCGGAAAGGATAACGACCGGTCCGTCGGCGGAGACGGCGCTCGCATGGACGAAAAACCGAGATCCTGATACCTGGCCTACGGGACGGGAAAAAACACCGCCGGAAACTGTGCGGATACGGTTCGGATACTGAAACAAGAGAAAAGGAAAAATCTCTGATGGAAACTCCACTCAAGGTGGGTCTCGCCAGGCTGGACATCACCCCTCCTATCAGGATCGGCGAGAAGGGAAAGGTATTCCCCATCGGCACCCCGCTGTACGCCACAGCCATGGTCATGGAATGCCGAAGCAAGCGGATCGCCATTGTTTGCGCCGATACGCAACTTTTCTTCAAGGAGCAGGTCTCGCTTGCCAAAAAACGGACTAAACAACTTACCGCCATCCCGGCCGACCACATCGTGCTCAACGCCTCCCATACTCACGCAGGAGGTCCCTTGCCCTTGCCCTGGAACAGGGAGGAAGGATGCGAGGAATATCCTGCGTTTGTGGCAAAGAAATGCGCAGACGCTGTTTACATGGCCGACAAGGCCAGGCAGCCCGCTCTGGTCGGTTACGCCAGGGCGGATGTCAACCTCGCCATGCACCGCTACAGAAAAACAGACTGGGGTGTTCGCTGGGGACCTAATCCTGACGGACCGGCCGACCAGGAACTTACTCTTGTCCGATTTGACAACCTTGACCATACCCCTATCGCTTTCCTTGCCAGTTATGCTTCTCATCCC
>DAOVLS010000103.1 GCA_030631125.1 Planctomycetales bacterium | reverse complement strand
AGGGCCAAAGAATCGCTTTTGAGCAGATTTACGCCGGGACTGCTGATGACTCTGGCCGACCTCCGCCAAGCCAAACTCTTTCCGACATCCGTTGCTCCGGCTCTGATTTTCATCGGAAGTGGGTGCCAGCCGGAGCCTGGCGACTCTTTTACCTTCGTGTCGGTTAGAAGATCGGGAGACTTTCAAAATCACGGGATTATCAACATCTGCCCCGATAATGTGAAACGTTTACCGACTGCAAAGGCGGCTTCAGACCCTGACATGCTGAAGGTGGCATCGTGGGGTAGTGCTCGTGACATGGCCTTGATTAGGCACATCAGAGACTCGTTTCCCTCTCTCGCGGAATTTGTAAGGCAACGACCTCATGGGCAGGGGTTTAAGAGATCGGGCGAAAGACACAAAGCGCCGGAGCTCAAAGGAAAGCCCTTGCTGGCTGCTGGCGATATGCCACAGTTTAAAATAGACACGAAGGGCCTTCCCACGGTGAAGAATATTGAGTTTCATCGACCAAGAGACCCACGAATATATAAAGCCCCTCTTGTGATCGCTACAAGGGGCATTGGCCGAAAGGGCTTCTATTCAGGGCTAAGCCTTCAGGATGTGGTCTATGATTCTCTCTATTATGGTTTTTCTCTGCCGGAGCCCGAAGCGCGTTTTCTTAACGGGATATTCAATTCCCTCTTGGCTACATATTACCTCTTTATGACGGCTTCGATCTGGGGAATAGAGCGTGGAGAAATCCAGCCGATAGATCTGTTACGTTTGCCAGTTCCGTCGTTCGACGAAAGCAACCCACAGGCTATCAATGCCGTTGCTGACGCAATCCAAAAATGCGAAGAATCAATTAAAAGCAAGTTGCCGGAGCGTCTGAGAAGAAGGCTCAATGAGGCCGTCTTTGATCTTTACGGTGTTGATGAGAGCGAAACTGTTCTGGTGGAAGATTTGGTGAACTTAACTCTCGACTATCGCACCAAGCGGTTTGCTTCGCACGCCCTTAAAAGGCCGACTAGCAACGATCTTTCTGAATATACCGAACAGGTAGTCGACGTAATCCGCCCACTTCTTGCGACGCGGAATCAACGCGCTATGGTCGCTGATGTTCTCGATGTGGGCGTTTCTCCCCTGGTCATTGTGAAATTCAGGATGGTCGCAACGGGCAAAACCGGGCAGAAGGTTCGAACGGTAAATGCGGCGGGACTGAACGACGTCCTCCGGCAGATCGAGAAACAGCTCAAAGCAAAAATCATTGACCGAGTGTACAGTCAGCGCGTGCTGCGCCTTTATGCCGGGGATGACGTCTATGTGGTCAAGCCAGCCGAGTTGCGATATTGGAGCCGGTCTGCCGCTTTGAACGATTCCGATGAAATTCTCGCAGAGCACTTGGGGGCCGAACGTGGGATATAGTGATTCTTCCAGGAGCGTCGGTTCGCCCTCTCTTGGCCTCGGCGAGGACCTAATCGCCACAATTCTTGATCTGCTTCAGGTTGGTTGGAGGGCGGTGGTGGCATCGGGCGAATTGAACGCCGCAAGCCTGGAACCTGACATCGCCGGCCGGCTTGGCCGGGAAATGCTCGCAGAAAAAAGAAGGCGGAAGATAAGAAACATGCGAATTGAAGAGGAGGTTGGAACCAGATACTCACTTGATGCGCTCAAGGTTGAAGGCCGGATCGATATCAAGGTAATCTATAGTTTCGACGAGGAAGAGTATTTTGGGATTGAGTGCAAGCGCGTCAGTAGCCGCAAAGCGGACCGCCTTGCCATGGAATATGTAAAAAAAGGCATTGCCCGGTTTGTAACCGAAAAATACAGCCCAGGCCATAACTGGGCTGCCATGGTGGGCTTTGTCATTGATGGGAAAGTGTCAGCAGCGGTGGATATTGTCGCTGAAACCATAGCCTCAAAGCGAGATGAAGTGCGATTAAAAGAAGATTGGGTTGCCGAGAATCGCTTCGGGTCGATTAGACACCTCTATACCACCTGTCACGAGCAGGTCAGATGCAGAGGTTGCATAAGCATACTCCATCTGTTTCTGAATCTGAACTGATCGCGTCCTTTTCCACGGGGCAAATATGGTGACGGAGCACTTAAAGCCTCAATTCCTTCTTGAGCTTTTTCAAGGGGGCGGGCTTTTGACCTGATTTGATTTCTCAAATTCCCGCAGGGCCTTGCCGCCTTCCTCTGCCCAGCCGAGTTGCCGGGACTCCGTTCCGGCCTATCCCTCAACATTACTCAACAGAACCTTGTTGTCGATGGTCAGGTTTCCCCGCTGCGTTTTTATCTCTATCACGCCGCTGCCGTATTTGGATCGCATGGCTGGGCAGTCGTGGATCATGTTAGACCAGTCTTCGGGTAACTTGCCGTTGACCGTCAGGGACATGTCCGCAAGTTCAACGGAAATTTCCTCGCCGCCGGCGGTCTTTGCCCGCACGGAATTGCCGACTTTTTCCGGCACGGACATCGCCGAGAGGAAGGCCCGCTCGTCGGGATAAGTATCCAAATCCGACACCTGGAAGACGTGCAGGTCGCCGGGCAATTCGACATGAGCGCAAAGGCCTTTGCCAACGCGGTAAAGGTTCCACTTACCGGCCTTGGTTGGTTTTATCCCGCCTTCTTCGACAAGGTCGCCGTGGGATATGAGCCAATTTTCATACTGGACCACTTCGCCCCGCTCGTTCCGCTGGTCCCAGACGCTCTGCAACTCCGGCTCCCGCATGAATGTCCGCAGGCTCTTTGACGGGTCGGCGGCGAACATCACGTTGAAGAACCGCGACTGGTGGCCGAAGCCGAAGGCGTTCATAAAGCCCATCGAGATGTGCGGCGTGTTGTAGTAGTAAATCATCCTCAACCCGTCCCGTCCCTCCGGGGATTGTCGGGTGCCTTTGTATTGCAGCAGGGGCCTGGTCGCCGCCTCCGCCGCTAGCGCCGAGACGACCGGGTCCGGCTCGAAGGTGTCTGAGGCGAAGGCTACGCCTTCCTTTATATTCAGCCACGGATCACTCAAACCGAATGCCAGCCACATTACCGGCAGGTATCCGTCGCATCGGTCGTCGGCGATGTGCCGGTCGTATCCGCGATAGAACGGCCCGCCGAGGCAGCCGTTGACGCTGAGCAGCGCCCTTTCGGCCATCTGGAGGTTGATAAGGTCGGCAGCGCCTTTCCGCAGCGCCGGCGACGGGGCGTGACGGGCCAGGATCAGCAGCGGGTTGAGATAGTGGACCTGGTAGCACGGTGATTGCCACTCGACCCAGCCTCGCTCGAATCGCCACCCCAGCGATTTTGACAGTTCCCTTTCGCGGGCGGCGGTGTCCCTGCCAGCCAGCATCGCCCCGAACAGCCCGATGGTTAGGCACATTATATCGTGGTTTTCCGTGTGTATGATGGGCCAGCGGGCGACGCGGTCGTTGTCGGCGTTGACCGTCGGTCGCGGCTGGGTCCATTCGGTGAATATCGCCTTGAGGTGCGTTTTTGCCTTATCGCTCAGCAGGTCGGATTGCCCGAAGTCAAGTACGGTCTTTAGCAGCATTATTCCCGGGAAGTCCCAGTCGGGCGTATCGATCATTCCATCTTTCCAAACCAGCAGTCGCGGATCGAAACGGACGGATTCGAAGTAGCCGTTGGCCTTGTCGATGTCCCTGCCGAGGGCCAGACGTGAATGATTGACCACCCAGAATCTGCTCTCCCATTTTTTGACGATCTGGTGTTCTTCCAGCGTCAACGGCCTATCGATTGATTTCAGGCTGTCGTCGAAATCGCCCACAGAGGATTCGTACGTTTCGAGGACCCGTTCAAGATATTCGCGCCTGCGTTCGGCAATTTCACTCATGGCGATTTTCTCCTTATGGCATTATAGGCTGGGCCAAGCAAAACGAAGCCCCACCTTTCTTCTCTACAGTTTGCGGTAAACTTCCTTGCGATGGGCGATACGGACCACAAGGACCAATACCTGCTTCTGCTGGATAGTATAGACAATGACATAATCCTTCCCGGCGTGGACACGACGAAGTTCCGCCCTGCCTTCCAGTTGCTTTGTTCGTGTCCGTCTGGGATCTTCTGCCAGCAGGTCAAGCCATCGCACGATCCGCTTCTGGACATGTCGTGGTAGGCTGGTGAGTTCCCGGCGAGCCTTGGGTGTAAGTTCGACGCGGTAGGTCATAAGCCTAAAGCTCCAGTTTGGCCTTGACCTTCTTTAATGGAACGGCCTTTTGCCCGGATTTCTCGAATTCACGCAGGGCCTTGCCGCCTTCTTCGGCCCAATAGCGGTCTTCCAATTCTTCCAGGTGTACCAGGTCCTCTTCGGACACCAGGTAAATGGGTCTGCCGCCACGGCGTTCGATGCGCACCCGCTGCCGCTGGTAGGCGACCCGGTTGAAGGTGTCGGCCGGTATGCGGGCTTGCGAGGCTTTAAGAGTGGTCATTTCGATGGTCTCCTGTAACATGTCCGACTTGTACAACTCGGCCAACTGGTACAATTATCGGTTCCAAAGGGCGGAAAGTCAAAAAAAAAGCGGGTTGCACTATCGGCTCGGTCTGCGAACTTCCTTGAAGGCATCGGGGGCAAGTCGATACACTTATCGGATTGCTTATGAACAATTCAGCGATAAGTTCGGTCGAGAAGAAATGGCGGCTGTTTCGGGCGTGGACGGGCGGGCATCCGTTGTGGTGCGCGTGGCAGGTAACGTACCGGTGCAACTTCCGCTGCCGATTCTGCAACTACTGGGCGTTGAACGCCGATGCCGCCGACGAACCACCGGCTGAAGCCTACGCCGAGGGCGCGCGCAAACTCGCGCAGATGGGTTCGATGCTGGTGAGTCTTGCCGGCGGTGAGCCGCTGCTGCGAACGGACATCCCCGAAATCGTTCAGGCTGTCGGGCGGTATCACTTCCCGTTCCTTACGACCAACGGCTGGTTGCTGACGCCCGAACTCGCCGGCGACCTGATGCGGGCAGGCCTGTGGGGCGCGTCAGTCAGTATCGACTACGCCGACGCCGACCGCCACGACGCTCGCCGCGGCATGGTCGGGGCGGCAGAACAGGCCTGGCGGGCGGTCGAGACGTTCAACGCCGCTCGCGTGCACGAGTGGCAGCGGGTCAACGTCATCGCCGTCCTGATGGACGACAACATCGACCAGATCGAGCCGTTGATTCAAATGGCCGCCGAGCGCGGCGCGTATTTCATGGTCCAGCCTTACGGGCAGGAAAAAACCGGGTCGGCTGCTTATTTCCACAACGACGGAGCGGTCTCGCCCCGCCTGCTTGACCTGCGAAGCCGATACCGCAATTTCCTGTCAAACCCGCATTATCTGGGGGCTTTCGACACATTCCTCAATGGCGGCGTCCCCGGCTGCCGGGCGGGGAGGGCGTTTTTCAATATCGACGAGAACGGCGACGTAGCCATCTGCGTCGAGCGGCGGCATCAGCCCGTCGGCAACCTCTACCGCGACGACATCCGCCGAATCGAGCGCAGCCTCCGCTCCGCCGCCCGCGGAAACAACTGCCGCGACTGCTGGTACAACTGCAGGGGCGAGGTCGAATGTCTCTACAGCCCCGTCAGCCTGGCCCGCTCACTGCCGACGCTCTTTCTCGACCGAGGGGCAGCGCCGGACCGAAACAATCCGGCGGGGATTGCGTAAAGGAGAAACAGGTCATGCGGAATGTAATTGCCCTTGTGATTCTCGGCTTATTTATAGCCGTCGCGGGCTGTGCACAGCAGCGCGACCTCGCCGGCAATGAACCCGCGGGATGGGAGGACCGGCCGGGAAAACTCACCGCTGCGGAGATGATGGCTATCGTCGCCGAGGAAACCGAGGCGTGGGGCAATATGAGCGGATCTGAAACCCAGGTTAATCTTCGACTGTCGAGGGTGTGGAAAGCCGGCGATTACACACCCAAAAGAAAAGACATACCCGAATTGCTGAAGGGGATGCGAAACGAGAAGGCCGACGTGCCGGCCAGATTGTGTATCGCTGATTATCTTCTGGAACTGAACGTCAAAGAGGCCAGGAGTTTCATTTCCAAACAGGCGGGAAGCACGGATTTTACGGTGGTGGAGAACGTTGCATATCTGCTGACGTACCATCGTGAAAAAAGCCCTCATCGCGAGTGGGCTATCGACCTGGCCCTGAAGATACTCGAAGTCGATCGGTTTGCAGCCAAGACATGGAACAAGGAAGAACTGGTTGAACTTATCCAGGACAAGCGGAAGATTGCCCAATTACAAAAGGCTGTTGATCGCGGTGAAAACAGTCAATTTTACGAACTGCATAAGTATTTGGCCGACCTGAGGTGCAAGAAGGCCGTACCGGTGCTCATTAACATAGTAAGGCGGCATCCTGACAACGGTCTCATCGTTTACGACCTCACGAGAATCGACCTTCGCGCAGCCGAGCCTGTCCTTCTGGAAACGCTGGTCCATGAACCCACCAAGAAGCGGTACTCCGCATACGAAGTACTCCTCTGGGGCGATTCTGAAAGCAAACCCGAAGTAGTTCTGGATATGATAACCAACATTGAGAAATTTGACAGGCCGTACCTTCGAGGCAATCAGTCGTCTGCGCTGGTCGAGTTGAAGAGCGCCAAGGCCGTTCCTATCCTGGTCAAACACCTCGACTGTGATGGCGCGGCATACTTTCTGGTTGAAATCGCGGGTAAACAGGCCATTGGTCCGCTGGAAGCGTACGCCAAACAAAAGGATGCCTCTAATCGCTGTGAGGTGAAAATAGCCCTCGCCAAGTTGCGGGCGAAGAACAAAAAAGAACTGGCAACCTTTCTGTTGAAACTACTGTTGGAAGATAAGCGCAGTTGCAATGCGATACGCATAGTGCGCGAGTTGGGCGAGTGTGGCGACGTGCGAGCCGTCGAACCATTACTTAAACTTACCAGGACATGGGGCGATCCCAGACCCAACGCCGGCTGGGCAAGTATCGGAGCCTTGGGTAAAATTGGCGACCGGCGCGCTGTTAAACCGCTGATAAAACTGGCTAGAACCTCCGGGAACGAAAACCTGATGTTGAATGTCGTCTGGGCCTTGGCTGAGATTGGTGATCGTAGGACAGTTGAGTTTGTCGCCGAATTCGCGAGGAACACTAAGGATCGATCATACCAAAGCGTCGGCATTGAGACACTTGGTAAACTGGGCGGAGACAAGGCAGCCGAAGTGGTCCTGGAATACGCCCGGACATCGAAGGACGGGTGGATTGTGCAACGGAGTATCGATGCACTGGGAAAGATCGGCGGACATAAAGCAACCAGCGGACTAATCGACCTGTTCAGCCGGGATTTCTCCAAAGTCAGGCCGTTCGGTAAGATGCGGAGAACGGCCAAGACATACCACGGGTTCATCGCCGAGGCGTTGCAGGAAGCCACGGGTCAGAAATTCGGCGACGATCCGGCGGCATGGAAGGCCTGGCTGAAAAAGAAGGCGCAAAAGGGAAAAATTTGAACCACAAAGAGCACAAAGAACACAAAGAAAAGAAGAATTATGGGAGCGTAACATTTTTTCTGTAAATTAACAAGAAGCCATCGTTTGCTTCGATCAAGATGTTTTTAGGAACTTCATTGATCAAGGAGACAAACGATGGCCAAGGACAAGAATGACGTAATTGGGCGGTTGCTGCAAGAGGT
>DAOVLS010000335.1 GCA_030631125.1 Planctomycetales bacterium | reverse complement strand
GAAACTGTCCAGCGCCGGGGTCTTGCTCCTTCCCTTGCTTCTGCGTTCTTCTCTTCCGGTTGGTGCGCCCATCGGAGACTCGGCCATCTCCATACCCGCGCCGAGCAGATTAAGAACCTCGTCGCGCACCTCTTCCAGTTTCAGCCCCATGTTCATAAGGACCTGGGCGGCTACTCCCTCATGCTCGCGAAGCAGACCAAGCAGGATATGCTCGGTGCCGACGTAATTGTGATTGAGGCTGCGAGCCTCCTCGATGGCGTACTCGATGACCTTCTTGGCGCGCGGCGTCTGGGGCAACTTGCCCATCGTTACCAGGTCAGGCCCGGACTTCACCAGGCGCTCGACCTCCATGCGGACCTTGTGCAGGTCCACGCCGATGTTCTTGAGAACATTCGCGCCCACCCCGGTGCCTTCCTTGACCAGACCCAGAAGGACATGCTCGGTCCCTATATACTCATGGCTGAACCGCTGGGCCTCCTGGTTGGCCAGGGCCATTACTTTGCGGGCACGATCCGTGAATCGTTCAAACATTTAGACTTACTCCCTGCACCATCGCGTGAGTTTTTACGGGGTCTGCTAAAAGCAGCGGCTAACCGTTACCCGCCAAACCTTACCCTGCTGATATTCTATACTCTGATATTACATCTTTCAACCGGGGCGCTACACAATATATCGTCCCATTCACTACTCGGTTCCAGAAAAGTTAAATACAGCCAAGCCCGCCGACTGCGCTCGGTGGGTTCTGCTACGACTCCTCAATCTCTGAATTCCCGCCTTTAATCAACCCGTACGCCCGCAGTTTCTTACGCAGCGTGGAGCGGTGCATATTCAGCGCGTCGGCAATTTTTGCCTGGTTTCCGGCAAAGCGCTTCATCGCAGCGGCCAGTATAGGCTTCTCCCAACGCCCCATCAGTTCCTCATATCCTCTTTCTACGCTGCCGGTAAGGACTTCGTTCAATAAGCCTTCAGCCAGTTCATCAAGCGGGATTTCCCCGTCGGCGACAATCGGTCTGAAAATTTCCTCCGGCAGGTGCTCCGGCGCGATGGGCCTGCCCGACGCCATTGCCGCAGCGGCGATAATGATGTTACGCAGTTCGCGGACGTTGCCGGGGAAGGTGTAGGCGTTCAGTTTCTCCCGCGCCTCGCCCGTCATGCCGGCAGCGCCGCAGCGGGTGAGGAAATGATCTGTCAGCAGATTGACATCTTCACCTCGCCGGCTCAGCGGCGGCAGTTCGATGCTTACGCCTGTGATCCTGAAGAACAGGTCTCGGCGGAACTGTCCGGCCATCGCAGCCGCCCGTAGCAGACGATTGGTCGCAGCGATTATTCGCACGTCCGCCTGCCTCGGCTGGGACGAGCCGACGCGGTAAAACTCGCCGTCGTCCAGGAACCGCAGCAGTCGCGCCTGTGCCTCTGCCGACAGGTCGCCGACCTCGTCCAGCAGCAGCGTCCCGCCGGAAGCCGATTCGACCTTTCCGGCGAAGGCGCGGTCTGCGCCGGTAAATGCGCCCTTTTCGTGTCCGAACAGTTCACTTCCAATCAACTCGCCGGACAGCAGCGAGCAGTTCACCGCAACGAAAGGCCCCGCCGACCGGGCTGAATAACGGTGAATCGCGCGGGCCAGCAGTTCCTTGCCGGTTCCGGTATCGCCCTGGATCAGTACCGGCATATCGGTGGCCGATACTATCGCAACCTGCTTGAAAACCTCCTGCATCGCCGGGCATCGCCCGACCATTGCCGAGTCGCTGAGGGGTTTCGCAGTAACGGCCGACAATTCGGCGCTGCGCCGGCGGTGCTCGAGGGCGGCCGAAAGAACCGTCTTGAGCACCTCCATATCCACAGGCTTGAGCAGGTACTCGAACGCCCCGCGCTGAACGGCGGTGATGGCGGTCTCCATCGTACCGAAGGCGGTAATCACCACCACCGGCAGGTCGGGATGGTCGGCTTTTATCTTCGGCAAGGCGTCAAGCCCGCTGAAACCGGGAAGTTGAATGTCCAAAACGACCACGTCAACCGCCCCGCCGGACAGTTTGCTCATACCGTCGGCCGCATCGGAGGCGGTTTGCGCATCAAAACCCATCGATTTAGCCAATTCCGCAAACGCCCAGCAAACGCTCGGTTCATCGTCGATTATCAGGATGTTCGGCTTGTTTTCGCTCATTGGTAAAGGATTTTCAGCCGCGAACAACGCGAACAAAAAACAAAAATTGTATCAAAAGAAACATAAACCTGTTTTTATTTCCGTCTTCCGATTAATTTTTTGTTTTTTCAGTTCGCGTCGTTCGCGGCGAATTTCTTTTCTCCAACCGGTAGCGTTACTTCCGCCACTGCGCCGTCATTCGTATTATACAGTTTCATTCGCCCTCCGGCTTCATCCACTATACGCCGGCAGATTGACAGCCCCAAACCCGCGCCGGTCGTCTTCGTGGAGAAAAACTCCTCGGCGTGGCCTTCCAGTACCTCTTTCGGAAATCCGGACCCGCTGTCGGTAATTTGCAGGATTACGTTATCGGCATCGGTCTTGGCGACGACGCGGATGGTTCCTCCACGCGGCGAGGCCTCGGCTGCGTTCAACAACAAGTTCAACAACAATTGCCGACAACGGTTACGGTCCATTCGAATCGTCGGCAGAGAAGTCAGGTCGATTTTCACCTCGATTTCCCTCTGGCGGAACTGGAACCGCAGCAGGCGGACAGTTTCGTCCAGTTCACTTGCCAGATTCACCTCCTCAATGCGCCGGTCAGCCTTACCGGCAAGGACCAGCAATTCGTCCGTCAGCAGCGTAAGGCGGTCGATTTCGCTGATAATCAAATCGCATCCGTCGCGGGCTTCGGGCGGGGATTTCTCACGCAGCATCTGCACGGTAAGTTTCATCGCCTGGAGCGGATTGCGAACCTCGTGAGCGACGGACGAGGCGATCTTGCCTGTCGTCGCCAAGGCCTGCTGGGCAAGAAGCCGCTCCCGGCTTCGGTCAAGCCGACCCAGCAGGTCGCCGAAAGCATCCGAAAGGCGTGTCAGTTCGTCGCCGTGACGTTCCGCCTGGCCTGCCTCGTCGGAAAAGGCGTCATCGACGGTCCGATTAAGCCGCTTTATCCGCCCCACCAGCCCCAGGCCAAGGATATACATGCCGACGGAAAGCAGCAGGGACGTTACGCCGAGAATGATGAGGTACCCGCGAAGTATCGTCCGTGTCGGCCCGGCCAGGGCGGCCCTGTCGGCCAGGAGGACAACAGTAATCGCCTTGCCGGTAGCCGGTAACCTACCGGCCGAAGAGGCGTGATAGTACATCTGGCCGGCGGCGAAGACGGGCCTGTCCGGGTCGGTCGATTCGACGATATTCTCGCAGATTTCATCCCATGGCCAATCGGCCAGGCTGTGGGCGAGCAAGCCTCCATCCGAATCGATGACCATTATTTCCGCATCAAGCAGAGGCCCAAAGCGTGCGAGCACGTCGTCATTCAGCGGCGCGCCGCTGTCGGCCAGGGCGGAGGCCGAGTTGGCAAGGCGGGATTGCAGTTGCGCCCCCGCCAATCGACGTGCACCACGAACGCCCAGCAGCGTCCCAATACCGAACGTCAACGCGAAAACAACTATCGTAAGAATTATCAGGCGATATTTCAGCGACATAACGAATCCCACCGCGGCCACGGCACCCACCACTGGCGCATTTACTTCGCCAACCTTTTCAGTGCAGTTCCATACCGGCGCCGCATCTTCTTGAGCGACTTGGTTATTGCTTCGGAATCAATGCCGACGTTCTTCGAGGGCGCAGCCGTTTT
>DAOVLS010000084.1 GCA_030631125.1 Planctomycetales bacterium | reverse complement strand
GGTCAGAAAGGTCGCCCGGCGGATTCACGAAGGCGGGGCCTTCGCCGTCAACGCCAGCGACGGCGACCTGCGGTATGTCATCGACGATTTTCTGATCGGGTGCGAGGTGGACGGTTATATCGAGATCGACGGCCAGGCCGGTATGGACCTGGGAAAGTTGAAGAAGCGCTTCGGCGACCGCATAACCTTCTACGGCAACATGGACTGCATGCAGGTTCTTTCATTCGCCGGCCCCGACGAGGTCCGCCGGCAGACCCGCCGGATTATCGAGGACGGGCTTGGCGGCGGCGGGCACATCTTCTGCGCCAACAACGCCATCACCTCCAGCGTGCCGGTGGCCAACTACGTGGCGATGCAGCAGGCGTATCGCGAATATTTCGGCCTGCCGCCTCTGAAGATGTAACCCTGCATGAATACAGGGGCTGTCGGGAGCCGACCGAAAAATCAGCATGTCCCCACTGCTCGGATGCCCATTTTGGTCTTTGAATTTCGGGAGTGTTCGGATAGAATTACATTTTGTTCCCAAGTATCCTTGTGCCTTTGGGCCAGAATGAAGGAGGCCGGTGATGATTTCCGGTTTCAGCAACTTCAGCGACGACTTTTTCGTCAATTTCGACCTGCACACTTCTCTGCCCCTGCCGCAAGGGCGCGAGACGGTGCTTCATTTCTGCGAGACTGTCCAGAAACAGTTTCCGGAGATGACCGACTTTCACCAGCGCGAGAACGGCGAATACGTCATGGAAGGCGACCGCAGCAGCGGGTCGTATCGTTGGCTGGGGCTGGAACAGCGGCGTCTGTCGGCAGGGGCGTTCAACCCGTCCGACATCGCCACTGCTTACGAACAGCACGAGTGGGTGCTTGACCGAAGCCGGTATTTCCTGGGCGTCTCGCATCTGGACGTTGAATCGCTCGACCTGGTCTATGGCTTCAACCTCGACTGCGCCGGTAACCGCGATGAGATAGTTCACGAGGCGCTGATAAGCGGCAGCCGGCTCGCGTCTTTCCTCAGCGAGTCCGACGCCACGGCGCTGAATTTCGAGCCTGTTTTCGTCGTCGCACTGAATGATGATTGCAGCCTCCAGGCCCGCCTGGCAATTGAGACCCGCAACTCCGCTTACCAGGTCCGCACCGGCGACTACGAGGAAGAGCCGATAAGCATCTATTTCACCATCCGCGCCCACCCGCATCCGGGCCGGCAGTTCGACCTGGTCAATTCGCTGACCGAACAGGCCCGACTCGGAGAAGATATTGTCGTGCGCGTGATAATCCCCAACATCGTCCGCCCCATCGCATCAGCCATCGCCGCAACCCAATAAGTCCACGGATTACACAAACCACAAAATGGTTTCCGAAGATACAAACAACCAGTCGCCGTCATCGGAACCGACGCCGCCGGAGCGACTCGTGCTGATCCTGGCGGCCGTTTCGGTGGCCGTTGGTCTGGCAGCGGCCCTGGTCGTATCGGTCTCGTGGCTGTGGGCGATAATCAGCATCGCAGGTTCATGCTTCCTTGCCGGTGTGCTGTGGGTGCTGGGATGGCTATGCCGGAGAGGACGTCAACAGGCGCAGGCGGAGCAGGAAATAATTTCAGCAATAGAGCGTCTGGCCGGTGAACCCCGGTCTATACGTCATGTCGAGCGTGGCACGGCCGCCCCCCAGGGACAGGTCTCGACCGTGGAAAAAGTTTCGGACACATCCTCGGCCGACCGGTTCGAAGCGATACTCGCGCAACTGCGTGAACTGAACGACAACCTGACGATGACCGATGCCCAGCGTCGCAAGAAGGCCCATGACCTTGCCGAACGCAACTCGCAGCAACTAAAGCAGCAGTCCGAAGAGGCAATTTCCTCCGGCGACCTCGCCGCGGCAGAGGATATTCTCGCCGACCTGACTCGCCTGGAGCCGGACTCGCCGGATATATCGGCATTGCGCGAGCGGATCGAACAGGCCCGCGCCGAGACCAAGTCCCACGACACCGCCGATGCCGCCCGCCAGGTCGAAAACCTCATGGCCGCAAGCGACTTCGCCGGCGCGCGAGGCGTCGCAGAGACGCTGCTGGAAAAGCATCCCGATTCGACTGCCGCCGCCGAAATGCTCGCCAGGGTCCGCCGGGAAGCCGATGCCTTTGCGACTGAACAGCGAGACCAAATGTACCGGAAGATAGAGAAAGCCGCATCGGCCCGGCACTGGCGATCGGCGCTGACCGCGGCGAGGGAATTTCTCGACGCCTGGCCCGACAGCACCGAGAGCGGCGCCATCCGATCGCAGTTATCCACTATCGCCGACAACGCACGGATCGAAGAGGTGCGAAGCCTCCGCGACCAAATCCGGGATATGATTACGCGCCGGCGATTCGCCGAGGCTGTTGAATTGGCCAGAGACGTCATTGAAAGGTTCCCCGAAACCGCCGCCGCAACCGAACTGCGCGAGCAGATGACCCGCCTGGAAGAACGGGCCAAATCCGAACTGGACAACAATAAATGAAACAATGCCATCTGAAGATTCTCAAATCGTTACTTTCGGCGCCGACCGCACCGTTCCAGGAAGAAGCAATCGTCGAACAGGTCCGCCGCTGGGCCGACAGACGCCGGGCCGACTTCAGTCGCGACAAAGCCGGAAACGTCTTCGTGCACTACCGAGGTGGCCGGCGGCGCGGATGTCCGCGGTGGGTCTTCGCCGCCCACATGGACCATCCCGGCTTCGTGGTGCGCAGCAGTCGGGGACGCTCGGTGTGGGCGGATTTCTTCGGCGGCGTCGGCAAGGAGTACTTCCCCGGCAGCAGGGTGAGGCTGTTCGCTCCGGCGGGCGAAGTCCTCGCCACGGTTCGCAGCATCAGGCGGATGAAGGGTTCGCCGGCCCTGTCGTGTCGGTTGGAGTTGGACCGCCCCGCCGAGGTTCCGCCGGAAACGGTCGGCATGTGGGACCTCCCGGCAATGCGTATCCGAGGCAAGCGGCTG
Organism: Planctomycetales bacterium; assembly: GCA_030631125.1. The sequence goes on along the minus strand of DAOVLS010000084.1, from coordinate 5,388 downwards.
GCCAGTCGCGCCTGCGACGACGTCGTCGGCGCTGCTGCGGTCATCTGCGCGATGGATGAGATTATTTCACGCAAAATCGACGCCGACGTTACCGCCCTTCTGACCCGCGGCGAAGAGGCGGCTTTCGTCGGCGCACTGGCGGCGTGCCGGGACGGCAGCATACCTCGCGGCGCAATGATCGTCGCTATCGAGACCTCAAAGGCCATGCCGCAGGCGCGCCTGGGAGACGGCGTAGTCGTCCGCGTCGGCGACGCGTCCCGAATATTCGACCCGTCCCTGACGGCCCACATCTCGGCCGCTGCCAAGGCGCTCGGTAAGCGCGACCGTAATTTCCGCTTCGTCCGTCAGTTGATGCCCGGCGGGACGTGCGAATCGACCGCCTACTGCATGTTCGGATATGCCGCAACGGGACTGTGCCTGCCGATGTTGAACTACCACAACCAGGGTCCGGGCAACCGAATCGCCGCAGAGCAAATCCACACCGACGACTTCGCCAGCCTGGTCAAACTTATCGTCGCCATCACCACAGAGAGCCGAAGCCCGGCCGATACGGACAAGGCCTTCAGGAAAAAACTCGACCAACTCCTGAAAACCCGGCGAAAGTATCTATAGAAAAGGTACGAGACGGAGAACGATTACGATGAACATACTGATTGCAGGCGGCGGCGGGCGCGAACATGCACTGGCGTGGAAGATCGCCCAGAGTGACCGGTGCGACAAACTCTATTGCGCCCCCGGCAACGCGGGCACGGCCGAACTGGGCGAGAACCTGCCGATACAGGCCGACGACATCGGCGCTGTTGTCGCAGCCGCAAAGGAAAAGGACATCGGCCTGGTCGTCGTCGGACCTGAAGACCCGCTGGCGGCAGGGATGGTCGATGCCGTCCGCGACGCGGGAATAATGTGCTTCGGACCGGTGGCTGAAGGGGCGCGCCTCGAGGCGGACAAGGCCTTCGCAAAGGAATTGATGCGCAGCGCCTCTGTGCCCACAGCCGAGGCGAGAATCTTCACAGACCTGAAGGTCGCATGCGATTACGTCCTGTCGCGCGAGCAGGGCGTAGTAGTCAAGGCAGCAGGACTGGCAAAGGGCAAGGGCGTGTTCGTATGCCCCGAACCTCACATGGCCGTCAAACCGCTGGAACAAATAATGACCGAAAAGGTCTTCGGCGACGCCGGCGAGACCGTCCTGGTCGAGGAACTGCTCACAGGTCAGGAGGCCTCCATCCTGGCGCTGTGCGACGGGAAGAACATATACCCGCTCGAAGCCTGCCAAGACCACAAGCCCATCGGCGACGGCGACACAGGCCCGAACACCGGCGGGATGGGAGCCTACAGCCCCACGCCGATCATCGATGAAGAGATGATGACGCGGACCGAACGAGAGGTCCTTGTGCCGATAGTCGATGCCATGCGAAGGTCGTTCGGAAGATACGAAGGCTGCCTCTATGCCGGACTGATGCTCACGCCCGCAGGGCCTAAAGTGCTGGAGTTCAACTGCCGATTCGGCGACCCGGAAACCCAGCCTCTGATGATGCGCCTCAAAAGCGACCTCGTCGAGGCGATGGTCGCAACGTGCGAGCACAAACTGGGCGACGTCGAGATTCAGTGGGACCCGCGACCGGCAGTGTGCGTAGTGATGGCGTCGGGCGGATACCCGGGGCCGTACGAGAAAGGGCACGAAATCACCGGAATCACCGAGGCAGAAGCGATTGGTGATGTAAAAGTTTTCCACGCCGGAACAGCCATCGCCGACGGAAAGGTAGTAACTGCCGGCGGACGTGTCCTGGGCGTAACGGCCCTGGGCGAGACCATCGCCGCCGCCCAGAAACGGGCATACGAAGCCGTCGATAAAATCCACTTCAAAGACGCCTACTGCCGACGCGACATCGCAGATAAGGCACTGCAAAAGCAGTAGTCAGTAGCCGGTAGTCAGGAAAGGGACCAGGGATTAGAAACTTTGCATTTCTTGCGCGGTGGGGCTCCTGTTCTGACGCGCCCGAGCCCCGGGTTTCAGTCGCCCTGGGCAAGTTCTTCAAGTGACACATCTCTAATATACGGCGTTGGGTCTAGCCAGGAAGCCGAAAAACCGCTAACCGCCATGGTTAACTGCATAAAGAAAAAAAGCAGACTTGCATCAGGCGTGTCCCAGATAATCCACTTAGTCTGAGGGTATTCCGAGATGATCTCTTCGCCGAAAGGGGACAGGGGGGTGTTGTCAAAATGTACAAATCCCTTCCTCAGGACAAAAACGCCGTCCAACGAGGGAGATGGTACCTTGAGTCGTTGATTAGGATCATTCATAGTCGGATATTTATGACCAAGCGACTCATCGATCTGCTTAATCCACCCATACAACGTGTTCATCTGTGCAGGCCCCTTATATGCTACCACGTAAGAAAGAATGCTCGGCGGACGATATCCTGCCCACATTGTTTCTTTTATGCTTCTGCTCAGGTTCTTAACATTAGAAGCGGTTTGCATTGCCCTACTAAGTCCTGCTTTATTCAAGGTTGATTTTACTTCAATGGTTGCAACCACAGCCTCAGCCAGAAACGCGCTAACACCACCTCCAATGTCGAGCTTTGGATAATCACGTTTGTATAGGACGATATCAATTTGGTTCCTTTTCCCCTCCGAACGTGAATTTGCATCAATGATCTCTCCGGTACCTATGCCGATACGTTCGCTGAGATGACTCTGAAGGAATTCCCTAATGAATGCCTCCCTTGGGATTCCCTTATGCAGTGGGTGTCCCGTGTTGCCCGGAATCTTTGAGATAGCCAAGAGGTACTGCTCTACGGCAGAAAAGTGGCTTTTAAGCATTTTTACATTTCCTTATTGAGGTATACGGCGTTTCGTTTATTCTGCCTGCATTCACTGCGAAGAGCGCTGCAGGACAAGCACGTAACTCTGCGTCGGCGGCATTTTGGGGAAACCGGAAAGGGCAACGCTTTGCCGATACTGAACGAACGCAGCTTTAACTTGCCAACCCTCTCTTTCTATTGTATTCAATTCAAAATAAGGGGTAACACTCGTTTTCATGATCTTTGTCTTATATCTTGCGCGCGGAGGTAACGATGGTTTTACTTGCGGAACCAAGATCGCGGCAAGAATAGCAAGTAGCAAGAGCACATAGATCCAGTTCGTTTTTTGCTTCGGTGTTTGTGCCGTCGTTATAGGGGTTCCTTTCAGTAAAAAGTTACTGAATGAACGAAATCTAGTAACGCACGGAAAGCCGGGGCTCTTACAATATTATGAGTCATGGGCCGATATACACTTCCTTACCACAAGCCGAACACTTTGCATAGAAAGTCGAAGGAGGCGCTGTCATAGTGGATACTTTACCGCAATGCGGACACTGGTTCTCGACAGACATTGAAGGGAGTTCCGCACTATTCCTCGAATCCAGTTTCCTTTTAACTTTTTTTGTGGGACAAAAAACGGGGCTGCTAGGATTCCCCTCCAAGCCTATCCACTGTTTACAGGTTAGACACAGGCCGGTGAGGCGTTCCGGGTAGACTTCAAATGGCCCAGTCGCCCTGCAGAAAGGACAACGATGACTTGACGTTACATCCATCAGTTGCAAAAAATCTGCCATCTTTTGTTTTGCTTCCCATTGACCTTGTCGTCCGTAGATTATCATCAACTTGCCTGCTTCGTGACATGCTTTCACGCATTTCTTGGCAAACCTTTCTCCGGTGAAAGAACTTATTGCTCGAATCAACCATCCTACGATGATCAGAATGAAGAGTATGCCAAGTACAAGTTCCATGACGTGCCCCTTTGAGACCTATGTCAGTAACGCCATGATAAGCCAATAGGCCTGCCCGTGTTTTTCCTGACTACTGACTCCAGGCTACCGGCTACATCTTCTCACACTGCCAGGCCCAGTTTCAGTGGCTTGGTGAACTTCATTGCTGTGGCGACGCTGGCGTGGTCTTTCATCGGTTCGTGGCGGAGGATGTCGGCGTCGGAGGATATTTTCTCGATCATAAAGGTATTCGGCGTTGACCGAGGCAGGCGCACGTTCACGTGGACGTCTCGGCCCAGCGGGATTGTCTGATCTGTCGGCGCGGTCAGCAGTATCCCGCCGTCGGAGAGGTTCAGCGTCTTTGTTCTCAGCAGTTCTTTTCCGGCGCTGTCGGTAACGACAATCGGGCAGGTCAGATCGAAACGCCTGCTGGCGCGACGTTCACGAGGCGATCTGGTCATGGCACATCCTCCCCTGCGTCAAAATTTTCTTCTTCAACGTTCAATTCCTTCAGCCAGGCGCGGGTTTGCTCCGGCGCCAGACCGACGCTTTTCTCCGGCGGCTCGGCGTTTTGGGCGGGCGAGGTCCGTCTCGAACGCTCCAGCATCCGCACCAGTGTTTTTGCGAATTCTTCGCTGGATATTGTTTTACATTGTCGTCTTTTGGCGGAAGTGCGAATTTCGCGGTCGGTGCTGACGACCGTAAGCCGGCGCGGCGCACTGTCGGCGGCGATATACTCCATGATTACATCGTCAGCGGTCCGCCCGGCGGCGTATTTTACGTCGATCCGTTCGTCTTCTATCTGCTGGGCCAACGGGCCATAGGGCGGCGTACCGTCGAAAACGACGCGAACTTTTTTTGGTGGCACAGGTTTTAAACCTGTGCTACCTCCGTCGGCAAATTTCCCCATCAACCGGCACAGCCCGCCCCGTCCGACCTCCAGACCCACATCACGCAGCGCGTGCATCAGGTTGTTCCCGTCAATCAGAAATGGCATGACTTATATACCCTACCAAATAAATGAGGTTTCAGCAACTGTTCGCAAGTTTATTTTTACCCGTCAGGCTTCGTACTTGACATGTCCGCCGACGATAGTGGCGGTGGGTTTCCCCTTCAATTTCCATCCGTCGTACGGGCAGTTCCGGCTCTTTGAGCGGAACTTTTCCGCTCGGACGGTCCAGCGTTTTTTCGGGTCAATGATTGTTATATCGGCGTCGGCTCCGACGGCAATCGCGCCTGAATCGGCGCCTGCGGTGAGCCTGGTCGAACCGCGAATTACTCGTGCCGGATTGATTGTCATCTTCGCTATCAAGTCCGGCCAGTCCAGCAGGTGAGTATCTACCAGGGCCTTGGCGTACAAGCCGACGGCGCATTCCAGCGAGATCATCCCGAACGGCGCGAGGGCGAATTCCAGTTCCTTTTCCTCCGCCGATTGCGGCGCGTGGTCGGTGGCGAGGCAGTCTATGGTGCCGTCGGCAACGCCGGCGCGGAGGGCTTCGACGTCGGCGGCGCTGCGAAGCGGGGGATTGACCTTATAGACAGGGTCGAAGGACGCACACGCTGCATCGGTCAGCAGCAGGTGGTGCGGGGCCGCTTCTGCCGTTACGCGGACGCCGCGTGCCTTGGCCTGACGTATC
>DAOVLS010000127.1 GCA_030631125.1 Planctomycetales bacterium | reverse complement strand
GCACCGGCGACGCCGACCTGGTCCGCCGGGCCGGGCTGGAAACGCAATCCGGCAGCGCCGCCGGACACCGCCAGCCGCCGTCGCTGTGCTTCCGCCTCGCGGGCATAAAACCCGACGCCGCAAAAGAAAACGCAATCCAGGACGAACTGGCCAGGACACCCATGGACTACAACGGCCAACGTTATTCCAACTTCCTCTGGAGCACTGCCGGGATATGGGACAGCGGCGAGATGATGCTGTCGGGCGTGCGTGTTCCGCGCATCAATGCCGCCGACACACTGGATTTGACACGGGCCGAAGTCGAAGGGCGCTATCAACTTCGCTGGCTGATGGACCGGATCAAGACCATGCCAGGCTGGGAAAACGTCCACCTGGTCGATGTCGCCACCCAGATCGGTGTCCGCGAAACCCACCGCATCATTGCCGATCATCAACTTACCCGCGAGGAAGTCCTCGAAGGTGTAGCCTTCGAGGACACCGTCGCCCAGGGCGCCTACCCGATCGACATTCACAACCCCGACGGCCTCGGAATCCGCTTCGAGCGACTCGACGGCGGGTGGAAGCGGATTAACGACGACGGATCCGTTGAGCAGGGACGGTGGGACGGTCAGCCCGCAGACGCGCCGCCGCGAGATACGCTGTGTTACCAGGTTCCGTATCGGTGCCTGATTCCGCGTGACCTGGACAACGTGCTGGTAGCGGGCCGGTGCTGCGGAGCCGACCACGAAAGCACCGGGGCGATACGCGTGATGATTAACTGCATGCAACTCGGCCAGGCCGCCGGGACCGCAACGGCAATGGCCGCCCGCGACGGCGACGTCCGAAGGATCGACAGCGAAGCCCTGCGAAAGAATCTCATCGCCGCCGACGTACCCTTACAGCCGTAGGCCGGGACGAAGCGAAGCGCAATCCCGGCGATTCATGGAAAAGGTGGGACTCCGCTACTCTCCGTCCCAGCCTACAACTCCATTCCCTTCGGCGGGAAGTTCGAGCGGTAGAACTGGCTGCCGAAATGTTCGGCGTCGTCTTTCAGCACGAACCACCCGCTGCCGCGCCATCGCCCGCCTGCCAGGAGCCAGTCGAGAATGTCCCGCTGAAACTGTGTCTCGCGCGGATAGTTTTCCAGGTCGCCGTCTTGCCTGTAAAAGATGAAGAAGTATCCTTCGTCGCGGGGGCTGGGCATCGGGTACAGGTATCCTTCACGCAGAAATTCGACGAGGTTCGAGTCCGGCTTGAGAATGTCCTCCAACTGGTCGCCGAAAATCCACGAGTAGCAGTCGATGCCGACGACGGGTTCGTCCGGGAAATACTTCCCGAAGAACTCGAACGCCTGGCGCATGGAGTCGATGCACTGCTGCAGCGTCATCGGGCCTCCGACGGGGATGTGCATACTGAGCATGAAAGCCCCCTTGCCGACCTTGTGCTCCCACTCGGCCAGGTCCAGCGCAACCTTCTGCTTCAGCGTCATTCCTTTCGGCGAGACGACGTAACCGGTGGCTGTATTGGCTTTTGCGTCCACGACGTGCGTGGTCGTCCAGGTTTCCGTGCCATCCTCGCCCCTGAAGACGATGTAGCCTTCGTCGGTCATTTTCATGCCGTCTTCAGCCAGGGCGAGGACCTCGTTCGTCCGGCGATTGCGGTAGATTTCGACCTGGCCGGGGAACTCGTGGATGTAATACTGTAACCGCCCGAGGCGAAAGAGCCTGCCGGAGGCGTGATTCTTGTACCATGCGAACTCGTGCCGCACTACTCCGAGCCGACCTTCGTTGGCCTTGCGATAGCGCCAGTTGGAGACGCGAACGTCCGAAACGGTGTCGCGGGTGATCTTTTCGTCCACACCCATTTCAGCGTGGATTGCGCGGACGATGGGGATCATCGCCATACCGACCAGCAGGTAAAAGATGCCTTGCAACTTCTTGCCCAGCGACTTTTCCAGCGCGGGCCAGTAGTTGAACTTCCCGTACCCGTACTCGGCGTGATGGTATTCCAGCCGGTAACAATGCCAGATAAGGTGAAGCAGGTTCGGGTCGTCGGCGATGCGCCTGGCCGCTTCCAGTATCTGCGGGGCCATGTATTCCGCCAGACGACCCCATTTCATGTTTTCGGCGATATGCTCCGGCTTGAGAAAGTCCGGCAACTCGTCGGGAAAACATGCCTCCGATTCGTCCCAATGCGGGCTGATAAGTTCCAGACAATCTTCCTCTCCCAAAGCCGATAAAACATCCTCAAGTTTCATAATGAATTCCTTGTTGTAAGTGCGAAACGGCAAGCCCACTGGCTTGCCGTTTCGCAAATCGCTGCAACTTATTAATCCATCTTCACACCCTTCGGCGGGAAGTGCGAACGGTAGAACTGATCGCCCATTTTCTCGACGTCTTCTTTGAGCACGAACCAGCCTCCGACCCGCCAGGGCCTTTTGGCGAGGACCCAGTCGAGGACCGTATTCTGCAACTCGTTGTCGCGCGGGTAGTTCTCGAATTTCCGATCATTCCTGTAGAAGATAAAGCCAAGCCCGTCGTCGTCGCGTCCCCAGTGGACGGGGTAGAGGTACCCTGCCGCCATCAGTTCGACGAGGTTCGAATCCGGCTCGAGCATATCTTCCAGTTGAGGCCCGAAAATCCACGAGATGCAGTCGATCCCGACGACGGGCCTGTGGGGGAAATGCTTCTCGAAGAAATTGAAAGCATCGCGGGCCGATTCGATACATTTTTTCAGCGCCATCGTCCCGCCGCCGGGGATGTGCATGCTCAGCATCAGGCTGCCCTTGCCGAGAACGTGCTTCCAGACGTTCAGGTCCAGCGTAACGGGCTGATCCCTCAGTACGATGCCTTTGCTCGGCGAGACGACGTAGCCGGTGGTCGTGCCGGCCTGGTAGTCTGTGGAATGCACGGTCGTCCAGGTGGCGGTGGCTTCTTCGCCCTTGAAGCAGAGGAAGCCTTCGTCGTTCATCTTCATTCCGTCCTGGGCCAGTGCGATGACCTCGCCGGTTTCTCGGCTGCGATAGGCCTCGATGTATCCGAATGACGGCTTGATGAAATACTGCATCCGCCCGATGCGGAACAGTTCGCCGTCGGTGTGGTGCTTAAGCCAGTATGACAGCCCGCCGCCGAACCGATCTTCGTTAGTCTTGCGGTAGCCCCAGTTTATGTCGCGGATTTGCGTGAGGTTGTTGCGAGTAACGGCCTCGTCCACGCCCATTCGTCCATGCAGGTCGCGGAGGAACGGGGCAAGTTCCATGTCGATAATCAGATAGTAAATGCCCATCTGCTCCTTGCCGAGCGCTTTTTCCAGCGTGGGAAAGCCGTTGAAGGCCTTGAACTGCGGATATTGGTACATCAGGCGCCAGCAGTGCCAAGCCAGGTGCAGCAGGTTCTCATCCTCTGCCACCCGCTTGGCCGTTTCGAGAATCGGCGGCTCCATGTATTCCGCCAACAGACACCGTTTCCGATTTTCCTTAATCCGCTCCGGCTGGAGAAACGGCAGCAAGCCGTCTGGATAACACGCCTCCGATTCGTCCCAATGCGGACTGACCGCATCCAGACATTTCTCTTCACCTAACGCGGCCAAAACGTCTTTAAGTTTCATTGTGTGAATTCCTTTTGATTAACTGTCTTTCCCGCCGTTGCCCGGCGTTGCCGCCAATTGCTGGTACATCTGCCAGCGGCGATCAACGTCCTGCTGGGCGAGTTCGATAAGTCTGGCTGCCTCGTCCGGCTTGCTCTTGGTGAGCATTGTGTAGCGGGTTTCGTTGTAGGCGTAATCCTTCAGCGGCATCGTCGGAGCCTTGCTGTCGAGTTGGAGCGGGTTCTTGCCCTGCTCAGCCAGCCGAGGGTCGTGTCTGTACAGCAGCCAAGCGCCGGACGCAACGGCAGCCTTCTGCTGGTCGAAAGCGGTGGTCATGTTGATGCCGTGCATAATGCAGTGGCTGTAGGCCATGATGAGGCTTGGCCCGTCGTAACTCTCCGCCTCGACGAAGGCCTTGACGCACTGGCCGTCGTTTGCGCCCATTGCGATCTGTGCGACGTAAATGTTTCCGTAGGTCATCATCAGCAGGCCGAGGTCCTTTTTCGGCATGGGTTTTCCGCCGGCGGCGAACCTTGCAACCGCCGCTCGCGGAGTAGCCTTGGAGCACTGCCCGCCCGTGTTGGAATAAACCTGCGTGTCGAGCACCAGAATATTGATGTTCCGCCCGGAGGCAAGGACATGGTCCAAGCCGCCGTATCCGATGTCATACGCCCATCCGTCGCCGCCGAGGCCCCAGACGCTCTTGCGCACCAGCGCGTCGGCAATGCTCGTAAGTTGCGCCGATTCGGGCGTCTTGATGCCGGCGAGTGCAGCCCGCAGCGCATCGACGCGCTGCCGCTGCTCGGCGATACCGGCTTCAGTGGACTGGTCGGCATTGAGCAGCCCGTCGGCAAGGTCTTTTCCGATCTTATCGGCCAGGGCCTGAAGAAGTTCGCGGGCGAACTCGTTCTGCTTGTCCAGCGTCAGTCGGAAGCCGAAAGAAAACTCGGCTGTGTCCTCGAAGAGGCTGTTGTTCCAGGTCGGCCCGCGTCCGTCGGCGTTGACGCAGTATGGCGTTGTCGGGAGGTTCCCGCCGTAGATGCTGGAGCATCCGGTGGCGTTTCCGATAATCGCCCTGTCGCCGAAAAGTTGCGACAGTAGTTTGACATACGGCGTCTCGCCGCACCCGGCACAAGCGCCGGAGTACTCGAACAGAGGCTGACACAACTGGCTGCCCTTGACGGTGTTGATGCGCAGTTTGCCTCGATCGAAATCGGGGATGTCCAGGAAGAACTTGTAGTTCTCGCGTTCCGATTCACGCAACGGCATCTGGGACGCCATGTTGATGGCCTTCTTTTCCGGTTCGGTCTTGTTCTTTGCCGGGCAGACGTGCACGCAGGCTCCGCAGCCGGTGCAGTCTTCCGGCGCGACCTGCACGGTCCACTTCATTCCGGCGAACTCCTTGCCCTTGGCGTCGGCGCTCTTGAAGGTCTCCGGCGCTTTGTCCAGCAGGGCAGGGTCATAAACCTTCGTCCGTATGGCGGCGTGCGGGCAGGCGATGGCGCACTTGGCGCACTGGATGCAGACCTCCGAGTCCCAGACGGGGATTTCCAATGCGAGGTTGCGTTTCTCCCATTGCGTCGTCGCCGTAGGCCAGACGCCGTCGTCGGGCATTTTGGAGACCGGAACTTCGTACCCGCGCCCGGCGATAATCTCGGCGGTGAGGTTCCGGACGAACTGGGGCGCTTCAGCCGGGACGACCGGAGGCTTTTCGATAGTCGAAGAAACCTCGGCCGGGACCTTTATCTCGTGCAAGTGCTCAATCGCCTGGTCCACAGCGGCATTGTTCATCTGGACGATCTTGTCGCCCTTCTTTCCGTAGGTCTTCTTGATGGCCTCTTTGATCTTGGCGATGGCCTCGTCCTGTTCGAGTATGCCGGAGAGGTAGAAGAAGCATGTCTGCATAACCGTATTAATCCGCGCGCCCATACCGGTGGCCTTGGCGACCTCATAGGCGTTAATCGCGTAGAACTTCATTTTTTTGTCGATTATCGCCTGCTGGACGGATTTTGGCATCTTGTCCCAGGTTTCTTCCGTGGCGTAGGGACTGTTCAGCAGGAAGGTCGCGCCTTCGATGGCGGGAGCGAGTATGTCGTAGCGCTCCAGGAACGTCCACTGGTGGCAGGCGATGAAGTTGGCGTGGGTGATCAGATAGGTCGAGCGAATCTGCTCAGGCCCAAAACGCAGGTGCGAGACGGTGATCGCCCCTGCCCGCTTGGAGTCATAGACGAAATAACCCTGGGCGAAGTTGTCCGTCTCGTTGCCGATAATCTTGATGGAGTTCTTGTTCGCCCCGACCGTTCCGTCCGACCCCAGGCCATAGAACATCGCCCGGACGACGTCCGGACCTTCGGTGCTGAATTCCGGGTCGTATTCCAGCGAGGTATGCGTTACGTCGTCGTTGATTCCGACGGTGAAGTGGTTCTTCGGCTCAGCGGCGGCGAGGTTGTCCAGGATGGATTTGACCATCGCCGGCGTGAATTCCTTGCTGGAAAGCCCGTATCGCCCGCCGACGACCTTGATATCTCTGCCGGCTTCGACCATTGCGTTGACGCAATCGAGATAGAGCGGCTCGCCGGGCGAACCGGGTTCTTTCGTCCGGTCCATTGCGGCGATTGTTTTTACCGTCTCCGGAAGCGCTGCGAGGAAATGCTTCATTGAGAAAGGCCGATACAGGCGAACCTTGAGCAGTCCGACCTTTTCGCCCTTACCTGTGAGATATTCGATGGCCTCCTGGGCGGCTTCGGTGCTGCTGCCCATAAGGACGATGACGCGATCTGCGTCCGGCGCGCCGATGTAATCGAACAGGTGATACTCCCTGCCCACGACGGAGGCGAATTTGTCCATGACTTTCTGGACGGCTTCGGGGCAGGCGAGGTAGTAGGGATTGACGGTTTCTCGTCCCTGGAAATAGACGTCGGGGTTCTGGGCTGTGCCTCGCAGCGTGGGCCGGTCGGGCGACATGCTGCGGGCGCGATGGGCCAGGACTTTCTCGTCGTCGATCATCGCTCGCATGTCGTCCATTGTCAGCAGTTCGATCTTCTGGATTTCGTGGGTTGAGCGGAACCCGTCGAAGAAGTGGATAAACGGAACGCGGGTCTCCAGCGTAGCAGCCTGTGCGATGAGCGCCAGGTCCATTACTTCCTGGATACCGCCGGCTGACAACAGCGCGTAACCGGTGTTTCGCACAGCCATTACGTC